>JAKSPX010000185.1 GCA_024404415.1 Clostridia bacterium
CCTCCGCTCGCTCTCGCCCGCCCTACGCACCGCCATGACGGGCTACGACGTCACCAAAAGCAAATTCTATCGCCCCGATCATGCGTCCGTGCTCTATGAAGCCTTTCTCCGCGCCATCCTTGCCGCCGATAAATTTCACCGCGCGGAGGGTGGAAAAGGGCTCTTTGAAAGCTTCCGTCAGCGGGAATTCGTCATCCACACCACGGCCTGCAGCTCCTCAGTCATGACCGCGGACTCAAGCTTCGACCTTTTATACCGCTTCACTACCTGCTTTTATGACCCGGCGCTCCGGGAGGAACTGGGCCTTGTGATGAAGGCGGCCGAAAACGAACTCCGTATCCGCGAGGGTGTAACGGGGAGACTTCGCACGGCGGGTCTCAAACCGGCGCTTCTGGAGGCCGTCAGGGAGGCCTTCCGCGAAAAGAAAAAGCCGGTTCGCGTGGAGGTGGATATCTCCTCGGCGCTCTCCATCGAAAAAGCGTCCTGGGAGACCACCGACAGACTCATCGCCGAGGCCGGTCTGACCGAGACCTTCGAGGAAGAGGAAGAGCCCGTCACCGAGGAACCGATCTTTGAGGAAGAGACGCCCGAAGAGCCGCTTTCCCCGTACGAAGCGCTTCTGGAATCCCTTTCCGAGGCGGCAAACGGCTATCTGCTGCTGGTCGCGGAAGGGGCCTCGGAGGATAAAAAGATCGCCTTTGCCTCCTCCCACGCCGCCATGCCGGAGACGCTGGAGGAGGAGATCAACGAAAAAGCAAGTGAGCTCACCGGGGATATCCTCATTGAAAACGGGGAGATCATCGAGGATTACCGCGCCGAGCTTCCCATATGATCTCAAAGAACGGAGGACCATTCATGCCTGAAACACGTCAGGTGCCGCGCCGCATTTCGGCGCTGCTCCTCAATTCGCTCGCGGGCGGCGTCGTGCCGCGCACGGGACTGGAATACATTGCCATCGGCCGCACCGAAGAGATCAACGCCATCCTCTCGGATTTCCGCGATCTGGAGGAGGGGGCCTCTTCCTTCCGCTTCATCATCGGACGCTACGGAAGCGGCAAGAGCTTCCTTCTGCGCCTCATCCGAAGCCACGGGCTGGACCGCGGCTTCATGGCCTGCGACGCCGACCTTTCGCCCGAAAGAAGGCTTGCGGGCTCCAAGGGGCAGGGGCTTGCCACCTACCGCGAGTTATTAAAGAATCTTTCCACCAAATCCTCGCCTGAGGGCGGCGCGCTTTCGCCCATGCTCTCCCGCTGGATCACCTCCATGCAGAGCGAGGCGGCCTCCGAGGGAAATGACCCTTCCTCTCCCGCCTTTTCCGCGGCGGTAGAAAAAAAGATCCGCGAGGCCTGCGCCGCGTTCGACACCGAGGTGCACGGGTTTGATTTCTCCACCGCCGTCGTCACCTTCTACCACGGCGTCGCAGAGGGGGACGAGGCCAAGAAAAACGCCGCGCTCAAGTGGTTCCGCGGCGAATATGCCAACAAGACCGAGGCCCGGCGCGAGCTGGCCGTTTCGGACATCCCGGACGACGATTCGTGGAGCGATTACCTCCGTCTGATCGGCGCGCTTTCCCGCGCGGCGGGGTATAAGGGGCTTCTGGTCTTCATCGACGAGGCGGTCAACCTTTATAAGATCACCCAGTCGGTCTCCCGTGAGCAGAATTACGAAAAGCTTCTGAATCTCTATAACGACGCCATGCAGGGGAGACTTCCGGGCATGGGCATCTTCTTCGGCGGCACACCGCAGTTTTTGGAGGACACCCGCCGCGGGCTTTATTCCTATGAAGCGCTGCGCTCCCGCCTGGCGGCCAACCGCTTTGCCGAAAACGGTCTGGTGGATTATTCCACCCCGGTCATCCGCCTTTCGCGCCTTTCCAACGAAGAGGTCTACGCCCTCATCCGCCGCGTCATGAATATCCACGCGTCGCACTATAATTGGCAGCCGCCGGTCAGCGAAAACCAGCTCGCCGCCTTCATGACCGACGTCGCCTCCCGCATCGGGGCGGATACCCTTCTCACGCCGCGCGAGGTCATCCGCGATTTTATCGGCCTTCTCAACGTCCTCCGGCAGAATCCCGGCACCGATTTTGCCTCCCTTGTGGCCGAAACGGAATTCAAGGCGGCCGACGAGGATCCCGAGGACGATGATTTTGCGGCCTTCACCGTGTGAAATGGAAAAATAATTCCTTTGTCCTCTTCACAAAAGAATTTCTTTGTGATAAAATAGAGATAACAATCTTAGAAAGGTCCATCAGATTATGTCTATTCAGATTACCAATCAGAATGTTTCAAAATTTGTAGCGGAAGAAAAGATCGCAAGCTATATCCCTGCTCTCGTCGACGCGGCGGACAAGCTCCGCAACAAGACCGGCGCCGGCAGCGATTTCACCGGCTGGGTCACCCTCCCCGAGGATTATGACAAGGCGGAATTCACCCGCATCAAGGTTGCGGCCAACAAGATCAAGGCGGACAGCGACGTTCTCGTCGTCATCGGCATCGGCGGCAGCTACCTCGGCGCCCGCGCGGCTGTCGAATTCCTCCGCTCCCCCAACTACAACCTCATCAAGAAGGACACCCCGAACATCTACTTCGTGGGCAACAACCTCTCTCCCAACCACATTCAGGAGATCATCTCGCTTCTTGAAGGCAAGGATTTCTCCATCAACGTCATCTCCAAGTCGGGTACTACCACCGAGCCCGCCGTCGCTTTCCGCATCTTCAAGAAGCTCGCGGAAGAAAAGTACGGCAAGGCCGGCGCCGCCAAGAGAATCTACGCCACCACCGATAAGGCGCGCGGCGCGCTCAAGAAGCTGGCGGACGCCGAAGGCTACGAGACCTTCGTCATTCCGGACGACGTGGGCGGCCGTTTCTCGGTCCTCACTGCCGTTGGTCTTCTCCCGATCGCCGTTTCCGGCGTCAACATCGACGACCTCATGCGCGGCGCTGCCGACGAAATGAAGGAACTCCGCGCGGCCGGCAAGGATAACCCCGCCTGGATCTATGCCGCCACCCGCAACGCCCTTTACCACGCCGGTTTCACCACCGAGATCCTCGGCTGCTACGAGCCCTCCTTCCGCTTCGTCGCGGAGTGGTGGAAGCAGCTCTACGGCGAGAGCGAAGGCAAGGACGGCAAGGGCATTTTCCCGGCCTCCGTCGACCTCACCGCCGACCTGCACTCCATGGGCCAGTACATTCAGGACGGCCTCAGAAATATCTTCGAAACCGTCGTCACCATCGCCAACCCCGCCAAGGACATGACTGTGGAAGCCGATGACGCCAACGTCGACGGCCTCAACTACCTCGCGGGCAAGAGCCTCGACGTCATCAACAAGACCGCTTATCTCGGCACCACCCTCGCGCACGTGGACGGCGGCGTTCCGAACATGGGTGTCACCATTCCCTCGGGCGGCGCTTACGACTTCGGCTCGCTCATCTACTTCTTCGAATACGCCTGCGGCCTCTCGGGCTACCTCCTCGAGGTCAACCCCTTCAACCAGCCGGGCGTCGAAGCCTATAAGGTCAATATGTTCGCTCTCCTCGGCAAGCCGGGCTACGAAGAACGCCGCGCCGAGCTGGATGCGAGACTGTAAACATTATTTCTTAATTGGAGGACTGACATGATCAAGTTAATCGTCGGAAAAAAGGGTTCCGGTAAAACCAAGCAGCTCATCGAGCTCGTCAACAGCGCCGCTCAGGAAAACTCGGGCAGCATCATCTGCCTGGAGAGAGGCAACGCTCTGACCTATGATATCCACTACGGCGCGAGGCTGATTGATTACAGCGAATTTCCTCTGACCGGCTACAATGCGCTTCTCGGCTTCCTTTACGGCTGCTATGCGCAGAACTATGACCTTGTCCATATCTTCATCGACAATCTCCGCAAGATCGCCCAGAGCGATTCCCCGGAAGAAATGGTCTCCTTCCTCAGCCTGCTCGAAGAGAAGAGCGAAAAGCTGAAGATCGACTTCACCATCACCGTCTCCGCGGACGCCTCTGAGCTTCCCGCCGAAGTGCAGAAGTATATCTGAGTCATGAAAAAACACGCAATCGGCTGTGAAATGCAGCCGATTGCGCTTTTATGAAAGGAA
>JAKSPX010000186.1 GCA_024404415.1 Clostridia bacterium
TTTGAAATCTTCCTTGGAACGATCGTCAACCCCGCGACCGGGCATTTCTTCATGTTCTTTGACCGCGCGTGGCATCACGACGGCTTCGCGGAGTCTTACGGGCACGACATCGAGGGCTCGTGGCTTATCGCGGAAGCGGCGGAGGTGCTCGGCGAGAAAGAAAGCATCGAAAGGGCCGGAAAGAACGCGCTCTTCATGGCCGACGCCGTATTAAAAGACGGCTTGGCCCCGACCGGTGCGCTGGAAAGCGAATATGACCCGGTCTCGGGAAAGCGCACCGACCGCTATTCCTGGTGGGAGCAGAACGAGGCGGTGGTCGGCTCCTTCAACGCTTATCAGATCTCCGGGGAGGGAAAATACCTTGTTCAGGCGGAAAAGACGCTGGACATGATCCTTTCTTACCACATCGACCGCGAAAACGGCGGCTATTTCCCGTATCTGAAAGCCGATCTCACGCCGATGCACGGCGACAAGGCCAATATGTGGATCTGCCCTTACCACAACGGGCGGATGGCCATGGAGCTACTTGAAAGAACGAACGAAAAGGAATAAATTTTCTATGCTGACTTATTATGCCCACCCTTTCCTGATCGCGGCGGCGGTCATCCCGGCGGCGGTGCTTCTGATCTATGTCTATAAGGCCGACCGGCTGGAGCATGAGCCGATGAAGCTGCTTCTGCCCCTGATCCTCTACGGCGTGATCCCCACCGGCTCCGCGCTCGTCGCCGAGCGCATCGGCGGCGCCATTCTGCCCGAAAACAAAGCGAAAAACAGCCTGAAATACACGGCGTGGATGTGCTTTGTGGTGGTGGCGCTCTCGGAGGAGGGCTTCAAATACCTGCTCCTCAAGAAAAAGACCTGGCGCTCGCCGCAGTTCAACTGCCAGTTCGACGGCGTGGTCTACGCGGTGTTCGTCTCGCTGGGCTTTGCCCTCTGGGAAAACATCGGCTACGTCTTGATGTACGGCTTCTCGACCGCCATGGTCAGGGCGCTGACCGCCGTGCCGGGACACGCCTGCTTCGGCGTCTTCATGGGCGCGTGGTACGGCGTGGCGCGCAAATACGAAAACGCGGGGCAGAGCGCGAACGCGAAATTCTGCCGCTTCATGGCGGTATTGATCCCCGTTCTGATGCACGGCTTTTACGATTTCACCGCCACGATGGAGTCGGGCGATTACTGGTGGCTCTTCTGCGGATTCGTCATGGTCATGTTCTTCACGGCGTTCCTCCTCATCCGGAAGCTCTCCGCATCCGACCGCTATATTGCTTAACTGAACATAAAAAAGGGCTGTCGCAAAATGCCTATGTCATTGCGAGACCATCCCGCAGGATGGTCGTGGCAATCCGTTCTCTCCTCTATCGGGAGACGGATTTCAACAAACCAGTTCGCAAACTGGTTTGTACCCACAGCCAACGCCGCGGCGTTGGCTCGGAATGACAGGGTAGTGTGCATTTTGCGACAGCCCTTTTTGATGTGATTATTTTGAAAATACGGCGGAGAGCGTCCCCATGTTGCGGAAGAGCGCCGTATTCGGCTCGCGGAGGAGCAGGATGGTGAGGAGAAGCGACGTCCCGATGCGCGAGATGTGGAAGGCGTGCACAAAGGCAAGCGGCCAGAAGCACACCGGCGGCAGGAGGAGCAGTAAGAGGATCAGAAGCGCCTCTGCGACCAGCTCGGGGAGCAGGATCAGAAGCACGTAGCGGCCTCTCGAAAAATACGCGCGGCTCCCGACGTAGTAGTAGAAGCCCTTGATGCCGAATTTCGGCTTCATGCCGCCGAGCGCCTTGAGGAATAACCCCTTCAGGACGAGGTGGGCGACGGCGTAGATCAGAAGACCCACAAAGATCCAGACAAGATCCAAAAGGAGACGCGGCAGGGTGAGGATATAATCCCCGCCCTTTTCCTCAAAGATCGCCGTGACCGGCACCAGAAAGTGCAGGGCGTAGAGGGAGAGCACGCAGAGAACGAGGTTCAGAAGCGCCGCCCAAAAGGCGTAGGGCTTCCCCTTGCGGAGGTTGATGGTCTTTTTCAGGGAATAGCCTGCGGGAAGTTCGGAATAGGTCATGGTTTTTAATCAGGTCCTTAGTCTTCGTCTTACTCCGGCGGATTCACGGTGACGAGCAGCTTATCCACGCGGAAGGACTGCGCTTCCAATACCTCCACGGAGAGGTTTCGGAAGGCGAAATGGTCGCCCGGACGCGGGAAACGGTCAAGCTCCTCGGTCGCCCAGCCGCCGGCGGTGTTGTATTCGCTTTCAAATTCGTCGTCCGGCTCGTAGCCGACCAGCTCAAACATATCGTAGATGTTCATGCTGCCGTCCACCTCGAAGGTGTTGACCGAGCGCATGACGGCTTCTTCCTCGGTGTTGTCGCTTTCGTCGAAGATCTCGCCGACGATCTCCTCGAGGATATCTTCCATGGTCAGGATGCCCATGGTGCCGCCGTATTCGTCCACGACGATCGCCATCTGGGCGTGCTGTCTGCGGAATTCCTTGATGATGGAGGAGATGGCCATGGTCTTGTGTACGAAAACCGGGGTGTAGAGAAGCGATTCGAGGTCGACCTCTTCAGCCTTCTTTTCGATCAGCTCCTTCATGAGGCGCTTGACCGAGAGGATGCCGATGACGTTGTCGATGGTCTCGCGGTAGACCGGGAAGCGGGAATAGTGTAAAAGCTCTTCGTTTTCAAGGAGGGCTTCCAGCCCGTCGTCGATGTCGAAGGCGATCACGTCCACGCGCGGGATGAGGATCTCGTGCGCCATGATGTCGGTGAATTCGATGGCGGATTTGATGAGCTCGCTTTCGCTCTCGGTGAAAACACCCTCGTCCTCGATCTCCTCAAGGGCGGTGTATAATTCTTCCTGCGTCACGGCGGGCTCTTCCTCGTCGGGCTTCCATAAAAGCGCGAGGCGGTCGACCAGCTTGGTCACCACCCATACGACGGGGTAGAAGATGAAGAGCAGGGCGCGCAGAGGAGGCGCGAAGGCGGGCGCCAGCTCGTCGGCATACTCGTTGCAGACGCTCTTCGGGACGATCTCGCCGAAGATCAGGATGATCACCGTCATGATGATGGTGACCCACAGATCCTTGTTGGGGAGCACCCAGTGGAGCGTGAGGACGGTCGCCGCGGAGGAGGCGATGATGTTCACAAGGTTGTTGCCCACCAGAATGGTGGAAATGGATTCATTATAGTGCTCGTTGATGTAGTTGGCGACCTTCGCACGTTTGTCGCCCTCCTCAGCCGCCTTTTTGATGCGGAACTTGTTGGAGGAGGCAAACGATATCTCCGAGCCGGAGAAGAAGGCCGAGAGGAGCACCATGATGACGATCAGAACGATATAGAAAGCCGTCATGCGCGCACCTCCTTTCCGGAAGCGGCGCCTTCGGGGTCGTCTTCGTCGTAGATCTCGCCGACGATCTCCTCTAAGATATCCTCAAGCGTGATGATGCCGCGGCTCTGGCCGAAGGAATCGATCACGACGGCCATCATGGACTTGGTGCGGCACATATCCTCAAATAAGGAATCGAGGCGGGTGTCGGGGGAGGTCATGTAGGACTCAATGAGGGAATCGTTGATGTCGAAATCCTGCCCGTGGATGATCTTCCAGAGGCAGCGGCGGGTGGCTAAGATGCCGATGATGTTGGTGGGGGTGCCGCGATAGACCGGGATGCGGGAATAGCGGCAGGAGAGAATGACGTTTCGCACGTCGTCGCTTGACGAATTGATGTCGATCATGGTGACCTTTTCCAGCGGCACCATCGCCTCGGAGACCAGCGAGTCGCCGAATTCAATGGCGGACTTGATGATCTCGCTCTCCTCATGCTCCAATATGCCGTGCTCCTCGACGGTCTCCACCATGTCGGCGAATTCGTCTTCGGTGATGGTCGGCTCCTCTTCGGTGTTGTGGGAGAAGAGGGAGGCGATCTTTTTGGCAAGGCGGGTAAAGAGCGAGAAGAAGAGGACGAGCGGCTTGAAGAGGATCGTCAGGATGTAAAGCGGCAGCGCGTAGAACTTGGCGAGCGCGTCGGCGTTGTCCTTGGCGAAGTTCCGGTGGATGACGACGTGATTCGCGCCCACG
>JAKSPX010000187.1 GCA_024404415.1 Clostridia bacterium
GACAAGGACTGGGCTTACACCTGCTTCAACACCGTTCCGAGCCACCCGGCCGGCACTATTTTCAATTACGACACCTCCGGCACCTACGTCCTCGACGTGCTGGTCGAACGTCTGACCGGCAAGCCCTTCCTCGAATACCTCAAGGAAAAAGCGCTCTTGGAGATCGGCTTCTCACCGAAATCCACCTGCGTCAAGGCCCCGGAGGGCATCATGTGGGGCGGCTCCGGCGTGCTCTGCTCCTCCCGCGACCTCGCGCGCCTTGCCGTGCTCGTTTCCCGCGACGGCGAACTTGAAGGAAAACAGCTTCTTCCGCGTGATTACGTCGTCGCCGCGAAATCCAAGCAGATCGACAACGGCCCCGATAGCTTCTTAAATCCCCTCGACGGCCACGGCTACGGCTACCAGATCTGGCGCATCTTTGAAAACGGTTACGGCTTCATCGGCATGGGCGGCCAGCTCGCCCTCACCTTCCCGGATAAGGATTTCATCGCCGTCTTCACCGGCGATATGCAGGGGCATCCCACCACCTACGGCGGTATTTTCGACGTTTTGAAGAATAACGTCCTCGACCATCTCGCGGATGGCGTCCTCCCCGAGGATCCCGTCGCGACGGCAGAAATGGAAAAGCGCATCGCCGCTTTCGATATCCCGCTTCCCGCAGGCGAAAAGACCTCGCCGATGGCCGAAAAGATCTCCGGCGCGACCTATAAGCTGATCCGCAGCCCGATGGAGATCACCTCCTTCTCGCTCGACCTCGGCGAAGACGAAGGCGTCTTCCGCTACCAGACCCATCGCGGCCCGCGTGAATTGAAATTCGGCATCGGGAAATACATCCTGACCGAATTCCCCGAGACCAACTACTCGGGCGACACCATCGGCAAGCCCCTCGGCCGTGGCTACCGCACGCTTGCGGGCGCCTCATGGCGCGAGCAGCACAAGCTGATGCTCCGCGTTTTCCTGATCGACAACGATTTCGGCAACCTGGCCGTCACCTTCTCCTTCAAGGGGGACGACGTGGGCATCTCGATGTACAAGACCGCCGAGTGGTTCTTAGATGAGTATCAGGGCTTTACCGGCGGACGGAAGGAATAAAAAAACAAGGTGCAGTTTCAAAACTGCACCTTTTCTTTATTTGTTCTCCGAAAGCGCACCGGCGCTTGATTTTTCGAGGATACGGTAATAGATGACGCACATGACGATCTGCGTCAGGGTCGCGGCGGGGGTGGCGAGGCCGACCTTGAAAAGCGAGAGCGGTACCATGCGGCTCATGATGAACGAGACCGGGATGCGGATGAAGAAGGCTGAGAAAATGCCCTGCGCCATGACGAAGGTGGTCTTGCCGCGGCCGTTGAAATAACCCGTCATGCAGAACATCTCCGCCGTGAAGAGGCAGTCGATGGCGTAAGCCTTCATGTAGTCCCACGCCGCCTGAATGATGGCGGGGTCATTGGCGAAGAGCGAGGCCATCAGGTCGCCGCGGAAGAAGGAGAAGCTGAACATGATGATGCCGAAGCCGAGCGAGATGGCGATGCCGTAGAAGAGCGACTTCTTGGCCCGATCCAGCCTGCCCGCGCCGTAATTCTGCGCGACGAATGCCGAGACCGCCTGCGCAAAGGAGGAAGGCACCAGCATGATGAAGCCGCAGAGCTTTTCCGCCACGCCGACGCCCGCCGAGGGGACGACGCCCATGGAATTGATGATGGCGGTGATGACTAAAAACGAGACGCTGACGAGGAAATCCTGCAGGGCGATCGGCGTGCCGAGCTTGAGGATGGAGGACGTCATGCCCTTATGGAAGCGGATCTGCTTTTTGGAGAAGGTGAAAGGCAGTTTTTTGCGCGAGATCATCCAGAGCGAGAGGAACACGCTGACCGCCTGGGCAAAGACCGTGGCAATGGCCGCGCCGTTGGAGGCCAGCCCGAAGCCCGCGACCAGTAAGAGGTCGCCGAAAATATTCACCACGCAGGCGATGAGCACCGTGATGAGCGGCGTTTTGGAGTCGCCGAGGCCGCGGAAGACGCTGCCGACGATGTTGTAGGCTACGATGAAGACTGAGCCCGCCGAACAGATGCGGACGTAAGCGGCCGTGCCCTTAAACGCCTCGGCCGGGGCTTTCATGACCTGACAAACCGGCCCCGCGAAGCCCACGAGCAGCACCGTCATGATCAGTGCCGCGACGGCAAAGATACAGATGCCGCTGCCGATGGCGTTGCCCGCTTCCTCCGGCTTTCGTTCGCCGATCTTCTGCCCGACGTTGATGGTCACGCCCATGGCGAGGCCGACGATGACACCGGTGACGGTCTGCATGATGTGGCTGCCGGTGGCGACCGCCGAGACGTCCGCCGCCGTGCCGAATTTGCCGACCACCATGAGGTCGACCGCGCCGTACATAGCCTGCAGGAACATGGCCAGAAGCACCGGCAGGGTGAATTTGATGAGAGGTGCGAAGATTTTGCCTTCGATAAACGTGTTCTTAGTTTCCATAAACGAGTAAAGAGATACCTCCGAGTAAGATGAGCGCGGCGAAATTCACAATGAGGAAGATCTTCATGTATTTCCCCGCCTTTGCGCCTTTTAACGCGGCGTAGAGCTTATAGGAAATGAGACTCGCCATCGAGGCGATGGGCGTGCCGAGGCCGCCGACATTGCACCCGACGAGTAACCCCCGCCAGGAATCCGTGAAGCCCGCGAGAAGCACCGCCGCCGGGACGTTGCTGATGACCTGACTTAATAAAAGCCCCGAAAGCACCTCGCGCCCCGCGACCAGTCTTTCCAGCAAATTGCTGACCGCCGGGATAGCCTTGATGTTCCCGACAAAAATGAAGAAAGCAACGAAGGTGAAAAGCAGGCTGAAATCCACCTCACCGAAGAGCTTCCGGTCAAGAAGGAGCACCGCGATCACCGTGATGCCGAGCATGATCCGGTAATCCAATATCCGCGCGACGCACAAAAGCGCGACACAGAAGAGAAGCGCCCACGGCAAAACCTTTTTCCACGAAAGCCTGCTTTCATTTTGCGGCGTTTCGACCGGCTCTTTTTTTACGAAAAACGCGATGAGGACCACCGCAAGCGCCGAAAGCGCCGTCGGGAAGAGCATGGTGCCGAAGAAATCGCCCGCGGAGAGTTCAAAGGTGGAATAGAGATAAAGGTTCTGAGGATTCCCGATGGGCGTGAACATACTGCCGAGGTTGGCGGCCACTGTCATATCCACCACCGTGAAGATGAGGGCCGTGGGCTTGTCCCCGAGAAGCATCAGAGCCAAGGGCACAAGCGTGATGAGCGCGACGTCGTTGGTAATGAGCATGGAGAGGAAAAAACAGGCCCCCGAAAGCAAAAGCGCAAGCGTTCGCGCATTTCCGGCACGCTTCAATAACGCCGCAGACACCGCGTCAAAGCAACCCGCTTTTTTGAGTCCCGCCACCACCAGCATCAGGCATCCGAGGAGTGCCAGAACACGCCAGTCGATATAGGAAAGATACGCCCCCGACGGCGGTACAAAAAACATGGTGACGATCGCCGCCGCCGAAGCGATGACCAGTACGATTTCTTTTTTGATCCACGCGCGCATCTTCTCTTCCCCCGATCGCCGGATTTGACCCTTGACATTTTGCTCTGAAGAGTATATCATTATTAAATCCTCAAAGCAAGACTTTTCCAATGACTGAAAGGAGGTTTTCATGTCCCGTCTGATTTCTTCCTCCTCTGCCGGCGTGATCCTAACGCTCGCTCTGATGCTCTTTTTCGGGTTTCTCATGACCCGTCTGACCAAAAAGTGCAAGCTGCCCAACGTCACGGCTTACATATTCACCGGCATCCTGATGGGGCCCTACTGCCTCGACCTGATCCCGCAGAGCTTCATTGAGGGCACCGCCTTCCTCCCCGACGTGGCGCTGGCCTTCATCGCCTTTTCGGTCGGTGAATACTTCAAATTCTCCACGCTGAAGAAAAACGGCCTGCGCGTCATCGTCATCACCTTATTTGAGTCGCTCATCGCGTCGCTCGCGGTCTTTATCCTGACGGGAGTCGTCTTCCGCCTACCGTCTGCCTTCTCTGTGGTGCTCTC
>JAKSPX010000188.1 GCA_024404415.1 Clostridia bacterium
AAGCCTGCCGTCCACCTTTACGGGGGATTCGCCCTTTTTGATCTTCACCGGGATGAAGATGGCGAGGAAGATGACAAGCAGGATCACGATGACCGGCGAGATGCTGACGAGACCATAGAGCAGATCGCGGCAGAAGTCGGCAAAATCTGCCCAGCCGTCGCGGAAGGCCGAACGGAGGGTGTCGCCATAGGTGATCTTGATATCGGTATAGACCTTCACCTCGTGGACGTAAACGTCGACGGTGGAATAGGTCACGGTCTCGACGATGTTCTTGGATGCGCGCTCCAAGCGGGCGATCTCGCGGCGGATGGAGAGAAGCTGGTCGATCAGATCGGCGCGCTCATAGCTGTCGGTTGAAGACTCGAGGTATTTCTGGACGTATTCCTCTTCGGTCTCCAAAAGGCTGATCTCGGTCTGATAGTCGTAATAGGTATTGGTATAGTCCTGTACTTCGGTGTTCTTGCGGGTGACGGTGCCGAGCGATTCAATAAGCGACGTGAAAGCATCCAGCTTGGCGGAGGGGATGCGGAAGGAATAGCTGATGGTGGCGTAGGAGCCGGTATTGGCGTTGTAGCTGCTGATGTAGCCGCCGAGCTCGGTCGCCTTGGCCTCGATCTTGTCGCAGGTCTCCTCGAATTCCTTGGTTTCGAGCGTGTAGTCAATGTCATAAACCAGCATGCGCTCCGTGACTTTATCTTCGTCGCGGTAATAGGTGCCGGATTCCTCGGAGGTGTTGTAGTAAGAATAGGAATCTTCCATTTCCGCTGCCGGCGCAGCCTCGTCCTTAGCTGTGTAGGAACCGATGGAGCTTGCACCGCAGGAAGCAAAGAGAAGACTCAGCATAAGTGCGCAGGAAAGGAGCGAAAGGAGTGACTTCTTTTTCATCGTGACCACCTCTTGATCGTATTATGTGTATTTAGACGGGAATCAAAGGATTTTGTTCCCGCAGAATACCGAAAATCTTTTCCGCATATACTTTTTCATATCAGTCCTGCCGTTCCGCACAGGCAAGGCTTTCGAATTCGTGCGGAGAAAGTGGTAAATATATGAGCATCAGAGAGAATTTTTCCGCCTCTTCGCTTCTGACCTTCATGCCGTCGACGGAAAACCGCCTTTCCGGCGGCGAAACGCTGGAGGTCATCATCCCCGACAAGTACCCGGACGCGCTGGAGATCGTGTCCCTCTGCGGCGAGCCCTACCTTAAGGGCCGAGACGATTCCGGGAGCATCACGCTCCAGACCGTCTATGAGCTCTCAGCGCTGGTCAGAGCCGCCGACGGCACCGTCTTCCCCATCCTCTCCGAGATCCCCGTCGCCATACGCTCCTCCCTCACGTTTGAAGAAGGGAGCGCCGTACATGTATCGGTCTATTCCATTTCCAAGGAGGCGCATATCGTCAATTCCCGCAAGCTGGCGTTCTCCTGCGAGGTGGGAGTCAGCCTGACGGTGTGGTCACCAAGAAAGGCCGAGTATCTGGATATTTCCTCTTCCGACGTCATCCTCAAAAAGAGCGAGGAGACGCTTTTGCGGCGTTCAGTTGCTATATCCGAAGGCTTTTTCATCTCTGATGAGCTTCCTTTGCCTGCGGGCAAGCCCGCTGTATCGGCCACCGTTTCCAAAAGCTGCCGCTGGAAATCAGAGGAACAGCGCCTGACAAGCGACAAGCTCATCGTGCGCGCCGTCGCGGCACTCGAAGTCGGGTATCTCTCTCCGGACGGCGAATGGAACAACGCCTCCTTTGAACTTCCCTTCACGCGCGTCTTTGACCTCCCGTCGGTCGACGAGGATGCGCCCTATTCCTTAAGGCTCCGCATGGGAAAGATCACCGTCATTCCGCAGATGCGGGAGGAAAGTGCTGTTCTGGCCATCACCGTCGCCGCCGAAGCGCAGATATTATGCTACGAAAATATGACCCTCACATCCATAGAGGATCTTTACAGCCTCAAAACGCGTTTCCTGCCGACATACGAGACCTTGTCCCTTCCCTCATCACTCATCAGCGAGGAGGGACAGCTCACACGCGAGGAGGTCATCGAATTCCCGCACGACCCGGAATCCATTGCGTCTTTTTCACTATCCCTCTCCCCCGTCAGCCTTTACTACAAGGAAGAAGGACAGCTCCATGCAGAGGTGACGGCGCACGCCGATTTTCTCTATCTCTCCGATGGAAAACTCTGTCATCTGGAAAAGAATTTCCCGGTCGAGTGGGCTTTCTCTGCGGAAGGAAGCGTCTCGGGTGTCACAGCGGAGATTTCTTCCGCGCGCTACACACTTCCCGCCATGCGGAAAAGCGAGATCACCTTCAGTCTCGATTTTCATCTTTCGGGAGAGGTGCTTTTCGACCTGCACACCGTGAAGGAGCTCAAAGAAGAGGAAGATGATTCCTCGTCGCTTCCGACATTTCTCTATCTTGCACAGGTCGGTACACGCGACCTCTATTCACTCGGCAAGGCTTATCATGCGTCCCCTTCGGAGATCGCGGAGCTCAACGAGCTGGATCCCTCAAAACCTATCCCTTCGGGTATGCCTTTGCTCATACCGGTCTTTCACGGAAAATCCTGATTTCCGGGGATAATTTCCCGCCGCTTCGGCAATACTTTTTCGTGTAAGAAGGATCAGACCGGAGGCGGTTCATCTTGAGAAACAAAGTTGAAATATGCGGCGTCAATACGTCAGAGCTTCGCGTGCTCTCAAACGACGAAAATCTTGCTCTCCTGAAGCAATACCGCGCAGGCGACGAAAGCGCCCGCGAAAAGCTCATCAGCGGCAATCTGCGCCTGGTGCTCTCGGTCGTCCAGCGTTTTGCGGGGCGCGGTGAAATGATGGACGATCTATTTCAGGTGGGCTGCATCGGGCTCATCAAATCCATTCAGAATTTCGACCTCTCGTTTGACGTGAAGCTCTCGACCTATTGCGTGCCTATGATCATCGGCGAGATCCGCCGCTATCTGCGCGACAACACCAGTATCCGCGTCAGCCGCTCCCTCAGAGACGTTGCCTACCGTGCCCTGCGCGCGAGAGAAGAGCTGCAGGCTTCCTCTGACAAGGAGCCGACCGTCGACGAGATCGCCCGCGCATTGGAGCTTCCGCGTGAGGAGGTCGTCATGGCACTGGACGCCATCTGCGACCCGGTATCGCTTTATGAGCCGATCTATTCCGACGGCACGGACACCGTCTGCGTCATGGATCAGGTCTCGGACAACGAAAATACCGACGAAAACTGGACCGAAAAGCTTGCCTTGAAGGAGGCCATCATGCGTCTCGGCGAGCGCGAACAGTATATCCTCTCACTGCGCTTCTTTGAAGGAAAGACGCAGAGCGAGGTAGCGCGCGAGATCGGCATCTCTCAGGCGCAGGTATCAAGGCTCGAAAAAGGCGCCATACTGCGCATGAAAAAGCACATTGACGCCTGAATGATCTTTATTTGGATAATAGCGAGAAAATGATGGTCGCGGCGATGACGATAGCGAGCAGGATCCCGGTGATGGCGGGGATCATATTGCGCTTTTTCCCGGGAGACGTACCGCCGCTCTTTTCGACAAGGTGGGAGGCTTGAAGCGCGCGGGAGACCGGCTTATAAAGAAGAATGGTCAGAAGTGCGTTGATGCTGCACTTCAGAAGGTTGAAGGGCAGGAAGACGGGAAGGAGCATATCCGCCACGGCGCTTCTCGGGTAACCGAGATAGATCGGGGTGACCAGCAGGTTCCATAAAAGCATCATCACGACGGCGAGGATGCCGCCGAAAACAAGGCCTGTGACGGCACCGCCGATGGTGCGGCGTTTTTTATAGAGAATGGCGGCCGGAAGGACAAAGCTCGCGGAGGCGCTCACGTTCATCAGAAGCCCCCAAAGGCCGGTGTGGCTGATGGTGAAACATTCGATGAGGGCGACGACTACCGTCATCCCCAATGCCGGAAGCGGCCCGAAAATGAATCCGGCGATGGCAATGACGATGTCCTTGGGCTCGTATTTCAGAAAGGACACCACCGGGATGCGCAGAAGCGCCGTTGCAACGAATGCGATCGCCGCGAGCAGCGCCAGCGCGATGAGTGTGCGGAGAT
>JAKSPX010000189.1 GCA_024404415.1 Clostridia bacterium
GCCCTCCCGCTTGCCGAGGAGGCCGCGAGCTACAAGGCCGCCATCCCGTTCGGCATTTTAGAGAGAAAGCCGATCGACCAGGATCAGCCCGCCCTGAATTTCTTCGCCGCAAAGGCAAGCCATCCGCTCTTCATCTATGCCCCGGCCAAGTATGGCTTCCGCGGCAACGGAAAAGAGCTTGCCGTCACGCTCATCCGCAGCGGCGGCAACCCGGATCGCTTCCCCGAACTCGGTGAACACCACATCGAATTCTCTCTCGGCGTCGCGCCGGGCTACGAAAACCTCATCCTCGCCAAGACGCGCGAATGCGCCGACCGTCGGCCGATCTACCTCTCCGGCAGCGTCCACAAGGGCGAGCTTCCGCTTTCCGGCAGCGTGATCTCCAAGACAAGAAACGGCGTCATCGTCACCTGCCTCAAGCCTGCCGAGTCGGGCGAGGGCATCCTGCTCCGCTTCTACGACGTTTCAGGCGGCGGCAAGGCGGAATTCACCTTTGCAACGCCCATCCGCGAGGCGTGGCTCACCGACGTGCATGAAAAGCCGTATGCCCGCGCCGTATTCTGCGGCTCGACCGTCACGGTCCCGGTGGAGAAAAACCGTATCGTCAACCTCTTGATTAAATGATTGGAGTAATCTGTTATGGCTAAAATATCCCCCTCGCTTCTCAGCGCCGATTTTTCCCGCATGGCGGAAGGCGCGTCGTTCCTCATTCAGCATGGCGCCGACTGGATCCACTGCGACGTGATGGACGGAAGCTTTGTCCCGAACATCTCCTTCGGCCCGAAAATGATCGCCGACATCCGCAAAGCGGTCGGCCCTGAGGCATTTCTCGACGTTCACCTCATGATCGACCAGCCCGAACGCTATATTGAAGCCTTCGCCAAGGCGGGCGCAAGCCTGATATGCGTCCACGCCGAAGCCACCACCCACCTCCAGCGTACCCTCACAGCCATCCGCGACCTCGGGGTCAAGGCGGGTGTGGCGTTGAATCCCGCGACGAGCGAGCACGCGCTCGATTATGTCTACGGGGACGTCGATCTGGTGCTCTGCATGACGGTCAACCCCGGTTTCGGCGGGCAGAAGCTCATTCCGGCAGTGATCGAAAAGGTGAAGAAGGTCGACGAGGCCAAGAAGAAACTGGGTCTCGATTTTGAGATCGAGGTCGACGGCGGCGTGAACACCGAAAACGCGATGCTCCTCCGCGACGCGGGCGCGACTGTCCTTGTCGCAGGCAACGCGGTCTTCAAGGCTCCCGACGTCGGCGAGGCCATCCGCCTGATCAGAGGATAAAAAAGATAATACGCCGCCGTGCATAACGGCGGCGCATTTTGAAAGTGGGAGAAAAATCAAAATGAAAAAACTGGTATTGTTGATGCTGATAGGAGGGTTGGCCATGCTGGTTTCCTGCGGGAGCGGAAAGGCCGAAGCGCTCCATTACCCGGATGAAATCATGACGATGGAAGAGAATGGCATAACGGAGGAAGAGTTTGTCAAACGAGCCGCCGGGGAGACAAGCTACGTCGGAAACGGTCATACCGACGGTACCGAAATCGTGATCTCACCCGTTTATTCCGCCTCCTCCGGCAAAATCGAAGTGCCGGTCTATGCCGTCCCGGTCTACGTGGCATCGGAAAACAAGGGGACGCTCCATTCCTACGCGTCCGTCATGTCAGAAGGGGAGATCTCTTTGGAATTGACCCCACAGAGAGAGCTCCCGCTTGAAAAGGCACACCTCGTCTCCGAACACGAAGCGGAATTGAAAGTCAAAAATGACGGTCTGGTGCTTTCGGCGAAGACGCCGGGGAGCTACACCGTGGTCTTCGGCGATTCGCAGGTCAACGCCTTTACGCTCTTTTTGAGAGCATGGAAGGATGAAGAGGCCGAGATCACATCCTACAAGGCAGCCTACGGCGAAGACCATGTGATCGTCTATGAAAAAGGGCTCCATGAGGTCGATCATCTCTCCCTTGAGGAAGATAACACGGTGCTTTATCTGAAAGCCGGGGCCATCCTTCTCCCGAAGCACACCTTTGACGTGACAGATGACGCATCGAATGCCTCTCTTACGGAAGAGGGTGCGAAGGAACATAACGCCATCGGCCTTTCCCGCTACCCGGTCATCAACGGATACGGGGCGAAAAACCTCATGATCGCGGGGCAGGGGACGGTGGATATGTCCGAAATGGACTGGCATGAAAGACGCGGCGTGGTCTTCACGCTCTGCGAGAACGTCACGGTCGAAAACCTCATCCTTTTGAATCCGGCGGAATGGGCGTTCATCTCCTATCGGAATCAGAACGTCACCGTGGAGGGTTGCGTCGCCTTCGGCTACCGCACCAACAGCGATGCCTTTGCATTCTGCAACACGCAGAACGCGGAAATAACCGATTCCTTTGCCCGCTCCGGCGACGACCTCTTCGAGGTGAAGACGCTCGGCGGACCGGAGGACGCTGTCTCGGAGAATATTACGTTCCGATATTGCACGGCGTGGGGGAGCAAAGCGCGCTGCTTCGGCATCCCGGGCGAGATCGAAAGGGATATCCGAAACGTCACCTTCTCTGATTCGACGGTCGTTACGCGCGACGCGGTGTGGGATAACGACTGCCTCGGGTCGCTGGTCATCATCCGCGAGACCGGCGCGGGGACGATCAAAGACGTGACCTTTGAAAATATACGCGTGCTCCGCGACGACGGCCGCGTGATCAACGTCAACGAGTATGCGGAAGGGCTTTCGCCGACCGAGATCGCCGTCACCTTCCGGAATATCGTCGCTTCCTCCGTGGAAAAGCCGCAGTTCTGGGTAAAAAATGCCGAAAGCAAACTGGAAGTCACCTTGGATGGCGTAACGCTCAACGGGGAGACGATCACGGAGAATAACAAATCGACGCTCACGGAGCTTCTGGGCAGCGTCAGCGTCAACATAGAATAACAAAAGCAATTCTTTCGTGTAAGGGATGCGAGACGGGCAGGCGACCGATGGTCGCCGCTGCGGTAGTAAAATAATCAGCTATAAGTATGACCGCAGCGGCGCGCATTGCGTGCCTGACCCATTTGGATAGCACAAACACAATCATGCTGAAACAACGTAGGGGTTGTCGTGTAATACACAACAGCCCCTTGTTATTTTACTCTTTGTAGTATTGTGCCTGCGCGTTCCAGAGTTCGGCGTATTTGCCCTCTGTATCCGCAAGCAGCTCCTCGTGCGTGCCGAGTTGGACAAGCTTTCCTTCGTCCAGTACCGCGATACGGTCACAGAAGCGGCAGGAGGAGAGGCGGTGGGAAATGTAGATGGTCGTCTTGCCGCCGGTGATCTGATCAAAGCTCTTGTAGATCTTCGCCTCAGAGGAGGGGTCGAGCGCGGCGGTCGGTTCGTCTAAGATGATGAAGGGCGTATCGTGGTAAACGGCTCTCGCCAGCGCGATCTTCTGCCCCTCGCCGCCGGAGATCTCCACGCCGTCGGAATCGAAATCCTTATAAAGATGGGTCTCAAGTCCCGCGGGAAGCTCGTCAAGGCGCTTGCCGAAATCCACGCTACGGAGGATCTCCTCGCATCTTTCAGGCTGATAGGCCTTGCCTGCCGCCACATTCTGCCCGATGGTGAAGGGGAAGAGGTGGAAATCCTGGAAGGTCAGGGAGAAAAGCCCCTGATATTCGTCGTAATCGTAATTTTTGATGTCGAAATCGTTCATTACGATCTTTCCGCCCGTCGGGTCGTAGAGGCGGCAGAGAAGCTTGATGAGGGTGGTCTTGCCGGAGCCGTTCATGCCGACCACGGCGAGCCGTTCGCCGGTTCTGATCTTCAGGCTCACGTCGCGAAGAGCCTCCTTGTTGCTGTCCGGGTAACGGAAGGTGACGTGGTCGAGAGAGATCTCAAACCGGCGGTCGCTCCGCTTTTCGACCGGCAGCGAGCCCATTTTCATCTCGCTTTTGATGTCGAAAAAGCTCAGGAAATCGTTTGCGAAGGGGACGTTGGTCTTGAACTTAACGATAGTGCCGAAGAACCATGCGATATTCTGGATGAGCTGGAGGAAATACCCGAC
>JAKSPX010000019.1 GCA_024404415.1 Clostridia bacterium
CGGATGTTGAATAAAGAATTAGCGGGAATGTCGACAGAATTGGATATGAGATTTGCACTGCTGCTAAAATCATCAGGATATTCGTGAACTATTTTGAAAACATGCAAATGCTGACGGACCACTGAAAAAAACTCTTGCAATTTCAAAGATGATGTGATATACTCTCTACAAATAAGTACTGGAGTTATCTGCCGTAAGGCGGCGGACCTACATAAGGTACTTAAAGTCAGGAGGAAAAACTATGAAAAAGCTCTTTGCGATCGTTTTAACGCTTGCAATGGTGCTGGGTCTCCTTTCCACGGCGGTCTTCGCCACCGAGGATAAGGCGGAGGAAGAAGCTCCGTTCAACCCGGTTGAAGAGTATGTTGAAGAAGTGACCGAGAACGGTCGCTGCATCCTCACCGTTGCGTCCAATGTTGTCGGCGCGAAGCTCTTCGGCAACGGCGGTTACAGACCCGGTTCCGTTGTTAAGATTGCCGCCAGAGCGCCTATCGCTCCCGCCGGCCAGAAGTGGGTCTTCGTTTCCTGGGTTGCTACCACCGGTTTCATCGCCGACCGCTACTCGGAAGACACCACCATTTATCTCCCCGCGATCCCCGGTACCATGGGCTACTACGCCATGGTCGTTGCGCACTACGCTCTCGTAGATATTGGCACGGGTGATGACGATCCCGATCCCGATCTCCCGCCGGTCCCCGGTGACGATGATACCGACACCGATACCGAGCCGGTCGTTCCGCCGGTTCCGGGTGACGACGACACCGATACCGACACTGACACTGACACCGATACCGATACCGACACCGATACCGATGTGGATCACGAGCACAAGGTCGTCCTGACCGTTGCTGCTGACGTGGTCGGCGCGCAGCTCTCCGGCAGCGGCGTGTACGACGATGACACCACCGTCGAAATCTCCGCCCGCGCTCCGAAGAACGCTCCGTTCGGTTACAAGTGGGTCTTTGCTTACTGGACCTCCACCGTCGGCGGTCTTGATGATCGCTTCAGCGAAGATACTACGGTTTATCTCCCTGACTTCAATACCTGCTATTATGCCGTGGTAGTCGCTCATTACACCCTCGTTCCGGATGCCCCAGTCCCCGGTGATGACGACACCGACACCGATACTGACACGGACACCGATACCGACACTGACACCGATACCGACGTCCCGCCGATTCCGGGCGATGACGATACCGATACTGACACGGACACCGATACCGATACCGATGTCCCGCCGGTTCCGGGCGATGACGAAACCGATACCGACACTGACACCGATACGGATACCGATACGGACACTGACACCGATACGGATACCGACACGGATACGGACACCGATACGGACACTGACACCGATACGGACACTGACACTGACACCGACACGGACACGGATACCGATACCGATACCGATACCGACACGGATCCCGATCCCGATACTGGGTCGCTGTTGCGACGATCAGCATGGGCGCTCTCGTCGTTCTCCTTCCGAGAAGAAAGAACGAAAGATAACCCGTTGATCCGAAATTAAATCCAATCATTTCACGGCTCACTTTCCGAAAGGGAAGTGAGCCGTGTTTTGTTATTCTGTATATGTCTGATAGAATACAATAAGAACATCCTGAAAAAACGGGATCCGGTACTGGAAAATAAAGGAAGAACGGTAAAATCATCAGATTGAAAATCGCTGCGGTCGGCAAATCAAAAAACAAAACCGTCGAACTGCATGACGTGAAGTGCGTATTCTCGGATTATTTCAGCATAAAACATGAGGAAAGCCATTGACAAAAAGAGATATCTCATCTATAATAATAGATGCTCAAATTCTGAGGAAAGGGGTATTCTGCCCTTTTGCGGGTATCGACCTGCTAAAATAAGGGTTGTGCCCTCGGAAAATCGTCAAAAGAAATTATTTACATACAGGTGGTTATTATGAACAGGATCAAGCGCTTTTACCATTGCCCGGAACTAAACGACATCCACACCATGCGCGATTGCCTTTATCGTTCCAAGAAGGTATACGCGGACAAGGTCGCGATCAGACAGTATGAGAGCACGACGATCGAATCCGCCATCAGCTTTCGCGGACTTTCCGACAACGTAGAAGCGCTCGGTACCAAGCTTCTTTCCATGGGTCTCAAGGGAAAGCACATCGCCCTTCTCGGCGAAGCCTCCATTGAATGGATCACGGCGTACCTGGCCGTCATGGACGGCGTCGGCGTCGCCATCCCGATCGACAAGGAACTGACCGAAGAGACCATGGTCAAGCAGTTGAACTTCGGTGACGCCGAAGTGATCTGCATCTCCGCAAAGTTATTAAAACGCCTGAAAGGCATTCTTGATGGCTGCCCGCGCATCCAGACGGTCATCATCCTGCGTGAAGCGCTTGCGACCCTCGACCTCGTTCCGGAATGGTACCACATGTCCAAGCTCATGGAGGAGGGCCGTCGTGCGCTCCGCCTCGGAGATGACAGCTACGTCAAGGCCGAGATCGACCCCTACGCCATGGCGCAGATCATCTTCACCTCCGGCACCACCGGCGCCAACAAGGGCGTCATGATCAGCCACGAAAATATCTGGACCTGCGGCCGCGGCGCGCGCCAGCTCGTCCATTATCTGGATACCGACCTCTCGGTGCTCCCGGTCAACCACACTTATGAACTGACCTGCAACATCATCAGCGGCCTTTATGAGGGTACCACCCTCTGCATCAACGACGACCTCAAGCACGTGCTCCAAAGCATCAACCACTTCAAGCCTCAGATGACCTGCATGGTGCCGATGATGCTGGATCTTCTCGTCCGCAGGACCAAGAAGACCATTGAGGAAAACGGTCTTTCCAAGCACGTCGCTTACTCCGTCTGGTTCTCCAACACCCTGCGCAAGATCGGCATCGACAGAAGACGCTATTTCTTCAAGCCGCTCCTGGAAAAATTCGGCGGCAACCTTGAAAAGATCATCTGCGGCGGAGCGCCGCTTGCCACGGAGACCGAGGAATT
The DNA here is from genome assembly GCA_024404415.1 of Clostridia bacterium. Taxonomy (GTDB): domain Bacteria; phylum Bacillota; class Clostridia; order Oscillospirales; family QAMX01; genus RUG11797. The sequence continues at coordinate 3,000 of JAKSPX010000019.1, forward strand.
CCTCGACGCCGTCGGCGTCACGGTGCTCAACGGCTACGGCATCACCGAATGTGCGCCTCTCGTCGCAGTCAACGGCGATAATTTCCGTGAGCGCGGTTCGGTCGGTCAGGTGCTCCCGAGCTGCCAGGTGCGTATCTATGACCCGGACGAAAACGGCAACGGCGAGATCCAGGTCAAGGGCGGCAACGTCATGCTCGGCTACTACAAAGCCCCGGAGGACACCGCCGCGGTCTTCACCGAGGATGGTTGGTTCAAGACCGGCGACATCGGCCATCTTGACAAACAGAACTTCCTCTTCCTGTGCGGACGCACCAAGAACCTGATCATCCTCTCCAACGGCAAGAACGTCTTCCCGGAGGAGGTTGAAGAACACCTCGTGCACGCGGTGCCGTATATCGAAGAGACCGTCGTCTTTGCGGACGACGACAACGTCGGCATTTACGCCATCTGCTACCTCAACCCAGAATTCTGCAAGGAGAACGGGCTGGAAACCGAGGAACAGCAGTACGAACGCGTCATCGCAGACGTGCAGAACTACAATAAAAAGGCGGAGTCCTTTAAGCGCATCAACAACGTCTATATCAGCATGACTCCGTTTGAAAAGACCACCACGCACAAGATCAAACGCTTTGCGGTAGAAAGGAAGGGTCAGCATGTTTGAAAAACTGAAGAAGATGGTCATCGACTACATCGACTATGATGAAAACGCCATTACCCCCGAAACCGAGATCCTCAGAGATCTGGAGATGACCTCCTACGACATCGTCACCATGATCGGCGAGCTGGAAAATGAGTTCGGGATCACCATGGATGAAGACGAAATCAAAGAAATCGTCACCCTCGGAGATCTCGCCGCGTATATCACCAAAAAACTGTAAGAGGAGAGGAAGAAGAGAACATGGACACGAATAAGACCACCGAAAGCACCGTCAATGAAGACGCCGTCAGAAGCGCCCTGCAGACGGCACTGAAGGAAGCCATGAGCGATAGCAGAGAGGCGGAAAAAGCCGCTCCTGCCCCGGCACCTGCTCCCATAAGTCTGGAAGAAGCCAGAGCTGCCCTTGAAGCTGCCAAGGAAAGAGAAGCTGCGGCAGCCAAGGCCGCCGAGGAAAAAGAAATCGCCGACGCGAAGGCCGCCAAGGAAAAGGCGATTGCCGACGCCAAGGCTGCAAAGGAAGCCAAAGCTGCTGAAGCAAAAGCCGCCAAGGACGCCAAAGCCTCCGAAGCCAAGGCCGCTAAGGACGCAAAGGCTGCCGAAGCGAAAGCTGCAAAGGAAGCCAAGGCCAATAAAAAGGCTGCGAAAAAGAACGAAAACAAGCCTGAAAAGCAGGCTGAAAAGAAATCCGCAAAGAAAAAGGCGGATGACGAGCCCAAGAAGAGAGAAAAGGTCGCCTCTGACGCTTTCATCGAATTCAAGGACGTCCGCAAGACCTACATCATGGGCGAGACCGAGATCCACGCGCTGGACGGCATCGACTTCAAGATCCAGAAGGGCGAGATCGTCATCGTCGTCGGCGCCAGCGGCGCCGGTAAGTCCACCATCCTCAACATCCTCGGCGGCATGGATAACCTTACCTCCGGCACGGTCATCGTCGATGGGGAAGAGGTCAGCGATTACGACGACAAGGAGCTCATCTTCTACCGCCGTTACGACGTCGGCTTCGTTTTCCAGTTCTACAACCTCGTTCAGAACCTGACCGCCCGCGAAAACGTCGAACTGGCCACGCAGGTCAGCAAGAACCCGCTGGATGTGCAGGATACCATGATCGCCGTCGGCCTCGAGAGCCGCGAAAACAACTTCCCCTCCCAGCTCTCCGGCGGTGAACAGCAGCGTGTCGCCATCGCGCGTGCGCTTGCCAAGAACCCGAAACTTCTGCTCTGCGACGAGCCGACCGGCGCTCTGGACTACAACACCGGTAAATCCATCCTTCAGCTTCTGCAGGATACCGCCCGCAAGAGCGGTATGACCGTCATCATCATCACGCACAACTATGCGCTTACCAGCATCGGCGACCGCGTCATCAAGGTTAAGAACGGCCGCATCGAATCCGTCGAGACCAATGCTAACCCGATGGATATCCGCGACGTTGAGTGGTAATCGACTGGTGAAGGTGAAGAAATGACAAAAAATCTTGTACTGGATTTCGTGCGAGAGATCCGGCATTCGCTGAACCGATTCCTTTCGATCATCTGCATCGTGGCGATCGGCGTGGCGGTGTTCGCGGGTCTGCGGTCCGCACCGAAAGATATGTCCTACACCCTGGACAACTACTACGACCGCTACAACATCATGGATCTGCAGATCCTCTCCACCCTCGGCCTTACGGACAACGATATCGAGGCCATTGAATCGGTAGCGGGCGTCAAGCAGGTCCAGCCGGGATACTTTGCCGACGCGATGTTCACCTCCAGAGATATGGAGCTGGTCGCCCGCATCCACAGTCTCCCGCAGAACTACTTAAGCGACCCGAAGTCCTGCATCAACCAGGTCGAGGTCGTGGATGGCCGCCTGCCCACCGAGGTCGGTGAGATCGCCATCGAGAGGTCGCGCAACGTCGACTATAAGATCCAGCTCGGCGATACCATAACCTTCAGCTCGGGCACCGATACCCCGCTGACCGACGGTACCCTCAAGACCGATACCCTCACAGTGGTCGGCTTCCTGGAGACCCCGTATTACCTCACCTTTGAAAAGGGCAATTCGCAGATCAACGGTCAGTCGATCAATATGTTCGCCTACGTTCCCTACGATACCTTTGCTTATGAGGATGTGTACATCGAAGCACTGGTCACGCTGGACGGCGCGCTTGAGAAGAACACCTTCTCCAAGAGCTATGCCGAACAGATCAAGGAGATGAGCATCCTTCTCAAGAACATCGGCACCGACCGCTCGGTCGAACGCGGCAATGAGATCCGCGCCATGGCGCAGGAACAGCTCGACGCGGCCCAGAAGCAGTATGACGACGGTCTCAACGAATTCAACACCAAGATCGCCGAGGGTGAAAAGCAGCTCGAGGATGCGTACAATCAACTGATGGACGCGGAAAAGCAGCTGGCTGTCGGTCAGGAGACCTTTGACCTCGAAGTGGCCAACGCCGAAAAGCAGATCGCCGACGGCGAAAAGGAGCTTGCCGAGGCAGCCAAGACGTTGGATACCAGCAGAAAACAGCTTGCCCAGGCGGAGTCCGCCTACAAGAGCGCGAAGGAATCGCTCAACCTCGCCCTGGAAAACGGCCAGAGCTATCTGGATACGCTCAAACAGCTCGAAAGCCTGATGGGGAGCCTCACCAACATGATCGGGGAGCTCAACGATGCGCTCCAGAACGCCGAAACGCCGGAAGAGGAAGAGCAGTACCGCGAAATGCTCAACCGCGTGCAGTCGCTTTACGACTCCACCAAGGCGGAATACAACAAGGTCAAGAACATGAACGCCGGCATTGATGGCACCATCGCGGGCGCCAAGGAAATGCTCGCGGCCACCGAGGATCAGCTCAATGACGCCAAGCGTCAGCTTGCGGAAGGCGAAAAGGCCTATGCAGACGGCAAGGCTGAGCTTGCTGCCGGTAAGAAGGAACTGGCCGAAAAGAAGGAAGAGTATCAGAAACAGCTCGAAGACGCGCAGAAGCAGATCGCCGACGGCTGGGAAGAATATGAAAAGGGCAAAGAGGAGCTTGAAACGCAGCGTGCCGAAGGCGAAGCGACCCTTCAGGACGCCAGAGATCAGCTCATCGGCGCCGAATATCAGATCCAGATGATCGAAGACGCCGAGTGGTATATGCTCGACCGCGGAATGACCTACGGTTTCGCAAGCTACGACAGCACCGTCAAGAGAATGGACGCCCTTTCTCAGATCATGCCGCTCTTCTTCATCCTCGTCGCTGTTCTGGTCTGCATGACCACCATGACCCGTATGGTCAACGAACAGCGCGGCATCATCGGTACCTATAAGGCTTTGGGTTACGAAAACAACGCCATCGCCTCCAAGTATGTCCTCTATGTTACCGCGGCCAGCGGCATCGGCGGCATCATCGGCGCCGTCTTCGGCGTACTGCTCTTCCCGTGGGCAGTCTACTCCGCATGGGCTGCCATGTATGCGCAGCCGGATCTGATGCAGAAAGTCCGTTGGGGCGTCATCATCGTCAGCTTCCTCGTCAGCGTGGTCGCCATGGCCATCACGGCCTACTACACCTGCCGCGTCGAGCTCAAGGAAGTGCCCGCACAGCTCCTGCGCCCGAAGGCTCCGAAGCTCGGCAAGGCCATCTTCCTCGAAAAGATGCCCAAGATCTGGTCCCGCCTCAACTTCTCGCAGAAGGTCACCATGCGCAACATCTTCCGCTACAAGAAGCGTCTGTTCATGACGGTCATCGGCATCATGGGCTGCACAGCCCTGCTGCTCGCCGGCCTCGGCATGAACGATACCATCAGCACGGTCACCACCAAGCAGTACGGCGGTGTCTTCAACTTCGATTTCAGCGTCAGCGCCATCAACGAGACTTCCGCGCAGGATGTTGCGAAGCTGCTGGATCGGGAAGATGCGGTTACCTCCTATGCCTTCATCGGCGTCGACCCGGCTACCGTCTCCAATGAGATGGAGAGCGAGATCGTCACGATGTACGTCACTGCCACGCCTGAACACCTCCGCAACTACATTTCGCTGCAGGAACGCACCTCCGGCAAGCCCATCGAGCTCACCGATGACGGTATCGTCCTCTCCGAAAAGCTGGCTGAGGAGATGAACGTCAAGATCGGCGACTACGTCGACGTCGTCAACACCAAGAATATCTCCAAGAGCATCCCGGTCATCGGCATCACCGAAAACTATGTTTTCCACTATGCCTATATGTCGCAGGCTGCGTATGAGAGCTATTATAAGACCGCTGTCGACCAGAACGGTCTCATGATCAAGACCTCCGGCACCAGCGAAGAGATCGCCGCACTGAAGGATGAACTCACCGCGCGTGAGGACGTCGTCTCTCTCGCCGACCTCGGCGAGATGTCCGCCTCCATCAGCGAGCAGATCGAAGCCATGAAGAGCATCCTCTACCTCATCATCGCCTTCGCCGCCCTCCTGGCCTTCGTCGTTCTCTACAACCTCACCAACATCAACGTCTCCGAGCGTATCCGTGAGATCGCCACCATCAAGGTTTTGGGCTTCAAGAAGAACGAAACCGCGATGTACATCTACCGCGAGAACTTCATCCTCACCCTGATGGGCGCCATCGTCGGCCTCGCCGGCGGCGTGCTCCTGCACCGCGCGATCATGAAGTCCATCGAGCAGAGCAACATCATGTTCGGCTTCGTCATCTCGCTGCAGAGCTACATCCTCGCCGTCATCCTGACCTGTGTGTTCTCTATCCTCGTTATGCTTTATATGTATAAGAAGATCGTCAACATCCCGATGGTCGAATCCCTCAAGTCGGTCGAATAAACCGCCCAAAAGACAAGGTCCCCCGCGTTCCGATATGGAGCGCGGGGCTTCTTTATACGAAAAAGAAGTTGCAAAGAGGGAGGACTTCATATATAATATAGATAAATCATTCCAAAGGAGTGAAAACATGGGACTTGCCGAACTTAAGGCGCTTTCCAACCGCTACGGCGCCAACCCGGATTATGTTCTGGGCGGAGGCGGCAACACTTCGTATAAAGAAGGGGACACCCTCTTCGTAAAAGCCAGCGGGAAAGCGCTGGCCGACATTACGTCGGAGGGCTTCGTCGCCATGAACTTAAAGGCGCTCACCGATCTTGCGGGGGATGTTCTTGAGGGGACCGACCGCGAGGTGGAGGCCGAGGTGTTGAGGCGCATGATGGATGCGCGCCTCCCGGGCGAGGAAACCAAACGCCCGTCGGTGGAGGCGATGCTGCACGCGCTCTTCCCCGAGACTTATGTCCTGCATCTCCACCCGGCGCTTATCAACGGTATTACCTGCGCGAAGGGCGGAAGGATCACCGCTGAGGTGCTTTTCGGGCGGGAAATGCTCTGGATCCCCGAGATCAAGCCGGGCTACACGCTTGCAAACCGCGCCCAAAAGGATATGGAAAAATTCCGGGAGGAAAAAGGGGAGGCCTGCCATCTTCTGTTCCTCGAAAACCACGGCGTTTTCTTCGCCGCCGACACGGTGGAGGAGCTGGATGCGCTCTTTGAGCGGGTCTACAAGGCCGTCGCCTCCTTCAGCTACCGTCCACCGGACGTCACGCCGCTTCCTTACGATCAGGCGGGGGCGGAGGAGCTCGGACGGGAGCTTCTGACCCTCACGGGAGCCGGAGCTTTTTCCTTCGGCGTCGACAAACTGCTGCTCGATACCATGTCCTCCGGCATCTTTGAGACCGTCACCGATTTTACCCCCGACCACATCGTCTACTGCAAAGCCCGCACGCTCCTCACCGAGGAGGAGACGGCAGGGGAGGATATCAAAGCCTATCAGGCAAAAATGGGCTTCCCACCGGTCATCGTCGGCCTTCCCGGCAAGGGCGTCTTTGCCTTCGGCAAGGATAAAAAGGCCGCAGATAACGCGCTCGCCGTCCTCCGCGATGCCGCCAAGATCGCCTATTATGCCGAAGGCTCAGGCGGGATGCGCCTGATGAGCGATTTCATGGTCAATTTCATCACCCACTGGGAAGTGGAAAGCTACCGTGCAAAAGCCGCGAACTGAAATTTTACATACAGAAAGAGAGAAGCATCATGGCGAAAAGAAAAATTCTGACCTTTGACTACGGCGCCACCTCCGGGCGCGCCATCCTCGGCGAATACGAAAACGGCAAGCTGACCTGCACCGAGATCCATCGCTTTGACAACAGCCCTGTCGAGATCACGGGTCACCTCTATTGGGACATCCTGCGCCTCTTCCACGAGCTCAAGCAGGGCCTCATCAAGGCCGCCATCGCGGGTCACAAGGATCTCGACGCCATCGGCATCGACACCTGGGGCGTGGACTTCGCGCTGCTCGATGAAAACGGCATGCTGCTCGCCAACCCCTTCTCCTACCGCGACGTCATCACCGACGGCGAACTGGAACGCATCGACAAGATCGTCCCGTTAAAGGAGATCTACCGGCGTACCGGCATCCAGCTCATCAAATTCAACTCCCTTTTCCAGCTCACCGCCATCAAGGATAAATACCCCGATCTCATGGCGCGCACCAAAAAGGTCGTTTTTATCCCCGACCTCCTCAACTATTTCCTCACCGGCGTTTTGTCCTCGGAATTCTCCATTGTTTCCACCAGCTCCATCTACAACCTTGAAAAGAAGGACTGGGACACCGAACTGCTCAAAAAGCTCGGCCTTGACCCGTCCATTCTCCCGCCGATCACCCCGCCGGGCAAGATGCTCGGAAGGATGCTCCCGAATCTGGTCGAGGAGACCGGCATCGACGCCGCCGTCTGCTCCATCTGCGGGCACGACACCGGCAGCGCCTATCTCGCCGTCCCGATGGAAAAGGGCGAGGAATGTGCCTGCCTCTCCTGCGGCACCTGGTCGCTCTTCGGCACCGAGCTTCTGCACCCGGTCGTCTCGGAGGAGGGCTTCCGCTTCAATTATTCCAACGAAGGCGGCTACGATTTCACCACCCGCTACCTCAAGAACATCATGGGCCTCTGGATCTACACCGAGGTCAAACGCGAATACGAGCGCCGCGAAGGCAAGCTGGAATTCGACGCGCTGGACAAGGAGATCCAGGCGGCCAAGCCGCTTCAGTCCTTCATCGACCCCGACGCCGACGACTTCATGCAGCCGGGCCGCATGGTCGAAAAGATCCGCGAATTCTGCGTCCGCACCGGCCAGAAGGCCCCCGAGACCAGAGGCGAGGTCCTGAGATGTGCGCTGGAAAGCCTTGCGCTCAAGTACCGCTTCGCCATGGAAGGCCTTGAAGCCATCCTCGGCAAGAAACTCGATACCCTCCGCGTCGTCGGCGGCGGTATCATGAATAAGACCCTCATGCGCTATACGGCCAACGCCATGGACCGCAAGGTCGTCGCCGGTCCGGTGGAAGCCACTGCCATCGGCAACATGACCGCTCAGCTCCTCACCCTCGGCGAATTCAAGGATCGCTGGGAAGCCCGCAAGGTCATCGGCGAGGCGTTTGAACAGACTGTCTACCTGCCCGAAGACCGCGCAGCGTGGGATGAAGCTTACGCCCGCTTCACGAAAATTCTGAAATAAAGGGGATAAATCATGAAAGCTTACGGCAAAAAGACCTGGCTCATCGGCGACGCCTTCTGGGATTCCCATTCCAACGGCATTTACCCGAGCCATGAATCCATCTGCGTGCTCAATACGTCCGATAAGGACGCGCATATCTCCATGACCCTCTTCTTTGAGGATCGCGAGAAGAAGACCGGCTTTGATTCCTTCTGCGGCGCGGGCAAGACCCACCACATCCGCATGGACAGGATCAAAAGCGTGAATGGCGAAACGGTGCCGCTTGACGTACCCTACGCCATTTTGGTGGAAAGACTCCGCAGCCCTGGAACGAGTTCGGATGGGATGATCCGGCTCCCCAGCTTCCGAGCCTGGAAGTATTCCCCGACAGCTGCACTGTTGAGGAATTTGCACAGAAGGTATCCTGCCAGCATGTCGTCGTGGCTCACGGTGATTGCCAGC
>JAKSPX010000190.1 GCA_024404415.1 Clostridia bacterium
TTTGTCAACACCTTTTTTTCATCTTTTTCCCTCGCCCTTCCTACCTGCCGCGTGTGTATCAACCAATAGTCGCACATCGAAAATCACCCGCCATATATTGTGGAAATCCGGTTTTGGGACGCAAAAAAGCTTTTCAAAAGAATGTGTCCTTGTAAACCAATGCATTGTGTGTTATAATACTCCGTGTGCAGGAAAGCCGAACGACCGCGTTGGGAAACCGATGAGGAAAGTCCGGGCACCACAGAGCAGAATAACGGATAACGTCCGCCGAGGGTAACCTCAGGACAAGTGCAACAGAGATATACCGCCCGCTTCGTGCGGGTAAGGGTGGAAAGGCGGGGTAAGAGCCCACCGAACTTCCGGGTAACCGGAAGCTCCTGTAAACTCTATTCGGTGCAACACCCGAATTGCCGCGCCCTTCGGGGCAATGCCTGCTCGGCATGGCAGAGGTCGGTGGCATGAGCCTTACGGTAACGGAAGGCCTCAGATAGATGGTCGTATAGACAGAACCCGGCTTATAGGTTTTCCTGCACATTTTTCTTCTATTATATAGGAAACGAGGTAACTTGCGATGCCGATCTTTCCGACACCTTCAAGCACGCCGCGCCCGATCCGCCTTGCGGAGACGACACGCGCTTTTGCACACGAATCACAGATGGGAAAATACGGGGATGAAGCCATGTCCACGCCTTATGTCGACATGACGGAATTTCCCGGTTTTTTTGCAATGGACCCCATTGACCAATATGACGCCATGCTCGGTGAGATCGTGCGCAAGGCGCCTATCCGTGTGACGCCTTATGAAAAGGTCGCCGGGGCGGCTACGCTCGGCGCCGCCATCCATCACGTGACGCCCGCCGCAGTCGACGGCAAATACGTCATGCCGAGCATCAGCCATGTCACGCTCGGTTTTGACCGCGCGGTACGCGAGGGCATCGACGCCTGCGAAAGCCGCATCCGCGCACGATTGGCCGATCCCTGCGACGACTACGGCCGTCGGTTCCTTTCTTCCTTATTACATACCATCGACGCCATGCGCATCTGGCACGCGAGATATATGGAAGCGCTTTCCGACCGTCCCGACATGCAGGCGGTTTTGAAGAACGTCCCCTTCCGCCCCGCCTCTTCCTTCAAGGAAGCGGTACAGAGCCTCTGGTTCCTCTTTGCTTTCACGCGCCTCGCCGGGAACTGGTCCGGCATCGGCCGGATCGACAAGCTCCTCGGGCCGTACCTGAAAAAGGATCTGAAAAACGGAGCCATTACCATCGACGAAGCGCGCGAATTCCTGGCCTCCTTCTTTATTAAGGGATGCGAGTGGATCCGCACCGATCCCGGCCGCAGCACGGGCGACTCCCAGCACTACCAGAACATCGTTCTGGCCGGCGTCGACGAAAACGGTGAAAGCGTCATCAATGAGGTGACCTACCTCGTCCTCGAGATCGTGGAGGAGTTGAACATCAGCGACTTTCCCATCGCCGTGCGCGTCAATCAGAATACGCCCGACGAGTTGCTCGAGGCCATGGCCAAAGCCATTCGCCACGGAGGCGGCATCGTGGCGGAATATAATGAAGATCTGATTCTGAAAGCCCTTGGCGACATCGGGTATTCCGAAGAAGAGGCCAGACTTTTCGCAAACGACGGCTGCTGGGAGGTACAGATCCCCGGCAGGACCGATTTCGGTTATATGCCCTTCGATGCGCTCCGCCTTTTCCAGCGTGACGTGCTGAAAATGGAAAGCAAGGAAGAATCTCCCGCTTTGCCGGAGGATTTCGAATCGCTCTATCAGGCAACCGTCGAAGCGCTCCGCGGTGAGGTCGACCGCATCTACGCCGGTACGCGCGACGGAATATTTGAAAAAGTCGACGGCGAGTACCGCTTCCGCAAGGGGCACCCCTGCCCGGTCATCAGCCTCTTTGAGGAAGGCTGCATCGAAAAAGCCCGCAGCTACCGCGACGGCGGCGCGAAATACACCGTCCGTGCACCGCACATCGGCGGCGCGCCCGACTTCGTAGTTAACTCGCTTGTTGCCATCAATAAGCTGGTTTTTGAGGAGAAAAAGCTCACGCTTTCCGCTTTCCGTGATATCCTTTTGAAGGATTGGGAAGGTGAGGACGTGCTCCGCCAATACGTTCTCAATAAATACACCTATTTCGGTAACGACGATCCTGAATCTGACGGCCTCATGGCGCGGCTGTTGAACGACTTTTCCGACATGGTGCTCAGTAAAAACAGCGAATGCCCCTGGAAATTCATCCCCGGCGTCAGCACCTTCGGAAGACAGGTCGACTGGCTCCCGACGCGCGCCTCGTCCCCTCACGGCCACAAGCGCGGCGACATTCTCGCGGGAAACCTCTCCCCCACGCCCGGCACCGATAAATCCGGCGCGACCGCCATCATCAAATCCTACTGTGCCTCCAATATGCAGAAACTCCCCTGCGGCGCAGCGCTCGACATCCGCCTGATGCCCTCGGCCATCAATAAAGGCGACGGCGTCGCCTCCATTATGGCGCTTCTCCGCGGATTCGCCGCTCTCGGCGGCTTCTTCATGCAGATCGACGTGGTGGACAACAGTGTTCTCCTTGAAGCAAAAGCCCACCCCGAAAACTACAAATCGCTGGCCGTGCGCGTTTCCGGCTGGTCGGCGCGTTTTGTGACGCTCAACGACGAGTGGCAGAACATGGTCATTGAGCGCACCGCTTCCGAACTGTAATTATATAATATAGGTAAATGATATGAGTATGACCATTCCCGTGACCAATATCCAGCGCTTCTCGGTACACGACGGCCCCGGCATCCGCACGACCGTCTTCATGAAGGGCTGCCCGCTCCGCTGCAAGTGGTGCCACAACCCCGAAACCAAGCGTGCCGAAAACGAAATGTTCTATACCGCCAAGCTCTGCATCGGCTGCGGCGGCTGCGCGGCCGTCTGCCCCAACGGATGCCACGGCTTCGACCCCGAAAAGGGTCATGTCTTCGACCGCACAAGCTGCGCCGTCTGCGGCAAATGCGCCGAAGCCTGCCCGACCGAGGCATTAGAGCTCTGCGCCAAAGACATGACCATTGAAGAGATCCTCGCCGAGGTGATGCGCGACAAGCCCTTCTACGGCAATAGCGGCGGCATCACGCTTTCCGGCGGTGAACCCATGCTGCACGGCGAGAAATCCATAGCTCTTCTCAAAGCCGCCAAGGAAGCCGGACTCAATACGGCCATTGAGACCTGCGGTTTCTGGGACGAAAAATACGTGGAAGAGCTGGTGCCGCTGGTCGACCTCTTCCTATATGATGTGAAAGACACCAACTCCGCGCGGCACAAGGAAAATACCGGCGTTCCGAACGAGAAGATCCTTTCCAACCTGCAAAAGATCGACGCTCTCGGCGGCGAGAGCATCATGCGGTGCGTATCGGTGCACGGCGTGAATCTTCTTGACGACCACATCGAGACGCTTCCGAAGATCTTCCTCTCCCTGAAACATTGCAAGGGCATCGAGCTGATGCCTTACCACGCAATGGGCGGCAGCAAGAGCGAGCGTCTGGGGCGTGAAAACGACGGGCACCGCGAATGGGTGCCGGAAAAAGAAGAGATCGAGGCCGTGAAGGCGCGTCTGCGCTCACTGGGCGCAACAGTCATAGACTGAGGAGGTCATTTTATGTCCTGTTTCCCGACAGTATCTTTGAAAACCGACCTCTGCGTGGTCGGCGGCGGCCTTTCGGGTCTTGCTGCGGCGGTGGAAGCCGCGAGACACGGCACGAAGGTCGTTCTTGTGCAGGATCGCCCGATGCTCGGCGGCAACGCCTCCTCCGAGGTGCGCATGTGGATCTGCGGCGCGCACGGGGAGAATATGCGTGAGACCGGCATCGTCGAGGAATTACAACTTGAAAACCAGCACCGTAACCCCTATAAAAACTACAACATCTGGGACAGCGTCATGCTGGAGATCGTGAAAAAGGAGAAAAATATCACCTTACTCCTCAACACCACCTGCATGGACGGTGAGATGGCGGGCGACAGGCTCA
>JAKSPX010000191.1 GCA_024404415.1 Clostridia bacterium
TTGCTCTCGGAACTCTACGAAGAGAGTGGTCTTAGTAACCCCGCGGTCATCGTGGACACCAATCACGCCAATTCCGGTAAACATTGGGCCGAACAGCCGCGCATCGCCTACGAGGTGATCCACAGTATGCGCTCAAACCCCTCAATCGGAAAAATGGTCAAAGGGCTCATGGTGGAATCCTACCTCGAAGACGGCTGCCAGACGCCGGACGAAAGCGTTTACGGAAAGTCCATCACCGACCCCTGCCTCGGTTGGGAAAAAACCGAAGAAATGCTCTATCGCCTCGCGGATATGATTTGAAAACTGACATAATAACACCCCCTCAGTCATTTGCTTCGCAAATGCCAGCTCTCCCGGAGGGAGGGCCTTCCGACAGGATGTCAAGCTGGTAGGCTCCCACTCCGGGGGAGCTGTCAGCGGAGCTGACTAAGAGGGTATTTTTGTTTTTGAGTTTTTAGCGGAGTCTCACGAAGATGACGCCGTGGACGGGGATGGCGAGGGTGACTTCCTTTTCAAGCGGCGGGATGAAGTCGCCGGACCAGACGTCGATGCCCATCTTGCCGACCAAATTTTCGGGGATCGGGAAGGTGAAGCGTTTGTCACGCTTGGTGAGGTTGAAGAAGGCGAGGTAATCGTGCCCGTCGGCGTGGGCGCGCCACATGTGGGTCTCAGCGTCCTTGCCGGAGAGGAGAACGCGGTTGCCTTCGCCGCGCTGGTTGACCGCGATGCAGTCGGGCTGGGCCTGGACGTAGAGCAGACGCTCGTCGTTTTTCAGAAGGTTGTTGGTGAGGATAAGGGGGCTTCTCGCGATGGAGAAGAGGGTGAAGAGCGACTGTTCTTCATCGGGCGTGAAGCGGGAGAGACGCGGGCGGATGCCGTAGGTGCAGGGATTCTCGCAGATGTGGCCGATCGGGATCATGTCGGCGTCCGGCCAGCCGGGTTCTTCAATGTGCTCGTTCCAGGCGGCGAGGAGGTCGAAGCTCTCGCGGAGGTTGACGTCCCAGTCATCCCAGAAGTCCTGCGAAATGCGCCACATGGTGGCGTGTTCGGAATAGAAGGCAGCGTCCTCCATCTTGACCCAGTTGCCGGGGGAGAGGGAGAAGACGATGTCGCGGCCGCACTTGTCGATGGCCTTGTGGATCATTTCGATCTCTTCGCGGTGGATGGGGCTTCCGAGGTCGTCGTACTTGACAAAGTCGATCTCCCAGGCGGCGAAGTTTTCAAAGAGGGAATCGTAATAGGCCTGCGAGCCGGGATGGTCGACCTTGAGGCCGAAGCTGGTGGCGCACCAGGAGCAGCCGCTTTCAAGGTCAATGACGTCCTTTAATTCATAATTGGTGCCCTTGACCTTCCAGCCGTGGTTCAAAGCGACGCCGCGGTCGATGCCGCGCATCATGTGGAGACCGAATTTCAGGCCGAGGGAATGGGCGTATTCGGAGATGTGTAAGAAACCGGTACCGTCGGCGGCGGAGGGGTATTTGAGGGGATGCGGCCACGGACGGCCGTATTCATCGCAGGAATAATGGGGGATGGGGAATTCGGCGGTCGGCTCATTCGGGCCTTCCTTGGAATTATACCAGCCCGCGTCGGTGACGGCGTATTCGTAGCCGTAGGGGAGCAGTCGGGAGGCGATATAGCGCATAGTCGCCTTGAGTTCTTTTTCGTCGGGGGAGCCGAGGTAGCCGTTCCAACTGTTCCAGCCCATCGGCGGACGCTGTGCTCTGATGACCATGTATTTTCTCCTTTGTAATATGATGATAAAGTCTCCCGGGAACCCCGGGAGACTTTTCGCCGGGGTTATTTCAGCTCGGTGACGGTCGGATCGGTGAGGATGCCGAATCTCTTGAGCTGATACTGGTAGCTGTAAGCCGCGCCGGTGGAGCGGAAGGCGTCCGGGCCGATCCAGTTTCTCTTCGGGTCGGAGAGGTGGAGAGGACCGAAGCAGTTGACGCGGTTGCCCCAGACCTTGCACCCGACGACGTGCTCACCCGCCGGAACATCCTTGAGGGTGATGGTGTAAGGCGCGTAAACGATGTTGCCCTTTTCCTCACCGTCGAGCGTGACAGAGAGGAGGCCGCCTCTGTACTGCGGGCAGGTGATCCTGAGGTCGCCGCCTTCGGTGGTGACGGGGAGCTTGTAGGTGAGGCTGGAGCCGTAGAACGGGAAGCCCTGCGCGGCGGCGTCGCCGAAGGCCAGCTTTGCGGGCTTTTCGGTGATCTTGGTCACGCGGCCGCGGCATTCCACGCCGAAATCGCCGAGGATGAAGGAATTCTCGATGTTCTTGCGCTGGTTGAAGGGGATGTCGACCGTGATGACGTTCTTGCCCTTCTTAATCGCGGGGGGCGCCAGCGTGAGGATGGAACGGTCGGTGTAATAGCCGAGGACCTTGTTTGCGACCTTTTCGCCGTTCATATGGATCTCAGAGGTGTCGCCGTCTTCGATGGCGAGGAGCGCGCCGGCATACTCGATGTCGCTTTCAAAGGTGAAGCGCAGGTGCGCCGTGTGCTCATAGGGGGCATCCGGTACCACCCACGGCTGGGCAATGGCGTCCATGCGGGAGGGCCAGCCGAGCTTCTTGCGCATGATGTTGTCGCCGCGGAGAAGCTCTTCTTCGGGCTGCCAGGCTTCGTCGTCGAGGGCGAATTCCGCCATGTCGAGGATAAATACGTTCTTTTCGTCCATGTCATAATCCATGAGCGACGGAACGGCAAGCGCCTTTTCGGTCTTCTTTTCGTCCTCGGCGGAAGCGAGGGTCGCGCCGCCTTCTTCGAGGAAGAAGAGGCGGGAATCGTGATCCCAGAGGTAATCGTGAATGACGGTGACGCCATTCGTTACTTCTGCCGGGCAGGGCTTGATCTCGCCGGTGATGGAGTCGTAAAGCGTGACCTTGTATTCGCCGTAGAGGCGGATATTGACCTCCTGAGCGACGGGGATGTCTGGGTTCTGCGGCTTTCTGCCGTTGGCGACGAAGAGCCACTTGCCGGTGTTGTCCTTGCGCATGCGGGTGAGAAGGTTTTCGGTAAGAGCGCCGTTGGCGCTTCTGATCTCAAGTTCTCTTTCAGGCTCAAGGGCGGTGAGGAGGGCTTTTTTATCAAAGGAGACGCATTCGGATATGGATGCAAGCTTCTTTGCGCGGTCGGAGGGGATGGCGTCGACGAGGGTCGGGATCTGACCCGCGAAGATGAGTCTGCCGCCGGCGGCCTTGAAAGCTTCGAGGCGGTCAAGAGTCGTGGAACGGATGGTCTCGCAGTCGGGAACGATGACCACGTCGTAGTTCATCTTGCCGACAGGCAGGGGAGCGGTGGCCTTTTCGCACTGGGCCGGGAAGTTGGATTCACAGATGTAATCAAAATCGATGGTGCCGAAGAGCAGCCACTGGATGAAGCTCTGGAAGTTCTCGTCCATGCGGTTGCGGACAAGGCGGGTATGTTCGCCCGGACCCCAGTGGAGCCAGTAGCTCTCGATGGGGTGGATAACGCCGACCTTGACCAGCGGTTCGCCGCGGGTCATGGCCGAGGCGACGCGGGCAAAGTGATCTTCAACGTAGCTGTATTTTTCGCTCCACGGAACCTGATAGTTGATGGAGGCCGGGTAGTCGCGCTTGGCTTCGCCCTTCATGGAGACCCATGCGAGGTGCGGCACGCGGGTGGTCACGCCCAGAGCTGCCTGCCAGTCGCCCTGCGTCTTGTGGCCGCGGAAGTCGAAGTCCCAGTTGGTCACGCCGTAAAGCTCAGAGAGCACACCGGGGTAGCCGTACTGGTTGGCGGCGGAGGCCGTCTGCTTGACGGTGGTGTATTCGTAGCTGTCGCAGAGCATATCCACGCCGACGAGTCCGAAGGAACGGTAGGAGCGCATAGCCTCGCCGAGGGCGGCGGTCTGGCTCTCCAGCGTTGGCTCCTCCATCATGTGGCCGGTCAGCATGAGGCCGTGATCCTTGCACCAGCCGCCGCAGTTATCGGCAAAGGCTTCGGTAAAGCGGTCACAGATATGATCATGATA
>JAKSPX010000192.1 GCA_024404415.1 Clostridia bacterium
GGATTGCCACACCAGTCTGCGGACTGGTTCGCAATGACAGATGAGACACATTGTGTTAAATCGCTGAATCGTTGAATCGCTCAGGCGACCGATGGTCACCGCTACGATAGATAAAACGGATTGCCACACCGGTCTGCGGACCGGTTCACAATGACAGATGAGACACATTGTGCTGAATCGCTGAGTCGCTGAATCGCACGGGCGACCGATGGTCGCCGCTGCGACAGATAAAACGGATTGCCACACCGGTCTGCGGACTGGTTCGCAATGACAAAGAGGTTTATTATGCGTCTTCTGAAAACTGAAAACTGAAAACTCCTAACTCCTAACTCCTAACTCCTAACTCCTAACTCCTCGCTCCTCACTCCTCGTAACCTCCTACATGAAAGGAACTGAAAAACCATGTTTTACCTGCTTGCGATCCTGATCCCCCTGATACTGGGGGCGCTGACGCCGATATGGAAATTTGAAAAAGGGAAGGCGCGGGTCGTCTATGTGCTCACGTCGCTGGGGCTCACCGCCGTTTCGGCGGGGCTGGGGCTTGCAAGCGGGGAGGATTTCCTCCTTGCGCGGCTCGGGGGCGTGACGCTGCTCCTCGGCGCGGACGGACTTTCCTGCTTTTTCGCCTCGCTGATCCTCCTTGCGTGGATCCTCACGGCGATCTTCACCTTCCGTTACATCGCCCACACCGGCGGGGACGACCGCTTCTTTGCCTTCCTGCTTCTGACGCTCGGCGGGCTTCTCGGCGTGTGCTTCGCGCGGAACATGGTGACCCTTTACCTCTTCTTCGCGTGCGCGACCCTTTTCTCCATGCCGCTGGTGCTGCATGAGGGCACCAAGGAATCCATCGCCGCGGCGCTCAAGTACCTCTTCTATTCGGTGGGCGGCGCGTTCCTCGGCTTGCTCGGCGTGTTCGCCGTCTATCACTATTCCACCGACCATGAATTCGTCCCCGGCGGCACGCTGGACGTCTCCGCCCTCGGCGACGGGAAAAATCTCTTCCTCGTCATGATCTTCCTCGCGGTGATCGGCTTTGCCACCAAGGCCGGTATGTTCCCCATGCACGCCTGGCTCCCGACGGCCCACCCGGTCGCCCCGGCCTCGGCCAGCGCCGTCTTATCCGGCGTCATCACCAAGGCGGGCGTCATCGCCGTCATCCGTCTGGTCTACTACACGGTCGGAATTGAATTCCTGAAGGGCACATGGGTGCAGACGACCTGGATCATCCTCGCGCTGGTCACCGTCTTCATGGGCTCCATGATGGCCTACCACGAAAAGCTATTAAAAAAGCGCCTTGCCTATTCCACCGTTTCCAACCTCTCCTATATCCTCGCGGGCCTCTTCACCCTGACCCCGGAGGGACTGCTCGGCGCGCTTTTGCACGTCGCGGCGCACCTCACGGCCAAGACCGCCCTCTTCCTCACGGCGGGCGCCATCATCTATAAGACCGGCAAGACCAAAGTGGACGAGCTCACCGGCATCGGCAAGGAAATGCCTGCGGCCATGTGGGGCTTCACCTTCGCGTCTTTGTCCCTCGTCGGCATCCCCCCGATGGCGGGCTTTATCTCCAAGTGGCATCTCGCCTCCGCCGCCCTCGGCGCGGAGCTTGGGGTGCTGGGCGTGATGATCCCGGTGATCCTACTGGTCTCGGCGCTCCTGACCGCCGGATATCTGCTTCCCATCGTCATCCACGGCTTCTTCCCGGGCAAGGATTATGACTATTCCCGCCCGAAGACCGAGGCTCCCGCCTCCATGACGGCCCCCATCCTGATCCTCGCCGCGCTGGCGCTGGGCTTCGGCCTTGCGGCGTCGCCTCTGGTCTCCTTCCTCGCCTCCGCCGTCACGAGCGCCTTCTGAGGAAACAGACATGGACGAAAAATATCTGCTTTTACCCATTTTTCTCGCCTTTTTGTCGGCGGCGCTTTCCTACGTGATCCCCTTCAGGTCCGCGAAGGCGCACAAATGGTTCCTGTTTCTCACAACGCTTGTCACCTCCCTTTCGGTCTGGATGCTGTTGCTTAATAGGCCGGAGGAGGGGCTACACATCTATTCCTTCAGCGACGAATTCACCCTGATCCTCCGTCTGGACGATTTCGGGGCGCTTTTCGCCGGGATGACCTCCTTTTTGTGGCCCTTTGCGACGCTTTACGCCTTTGAATACATGCGCCACGAGACCCACAACCGCATGTTCTTCGCCTTTTACCTCCTGACCTTCGGCATCACCGAGGGCATCGCCTTCTCGGGGAGCATGATCACCGCCTTCGTCTTCTACGAAATGCTCACCCTTTCGACCCTGCCTCTGGTGCTCTCCCGCTTCAACGAGGATTCCCAGTTCGCCGCCCGCCGCTACGCCATTTACTGCCTCGGCGGCTCGGCCTTCGCCTTCATCGGCGTGGTGTTCCTTTCGGTCTACGGGAGCGGCGCCTTCTTCACGCCCGGCGGCGTTTTGACGGGCGCGGAGGTCTCCAAAGAGATGATGCTCGGCGTGTTCCTCGTCGCCTTCTTCGGCTTCGGCGTCAAGGCGGCGGTCTTCCCGTTCCATGCCTGGCTCCCGATGGCCTCGGTGGCTCCCACGCCGGTCACGGCCCTTCTGCACGCCGTCGCCGTCGTCAAATCGGGCGTGTTCCTCATCGTCCGCCTCACCTGGTTCTGCTTCGGCGCGGACTACCTCAGGGGCACCTGGGCCCAGAAGGTCTGTTTGGCCTTCGTCATCTTCACCCTCGTCTACGGCGCGGCCATGGCCGTGAAGGAGCGGCATTTCAAGAGAAGGCTCGCCTTTTCCACCGTCTCCAACCTCTCCTACATCCTCTTCGGCGTGCTCCTCCTCACCGAGGCGGGCCTCGCCGCGGGGCTTACCCACATGCTCTTCCACGCCCTCATCAAGATCGGCGCCTTCATGTGCGCGGGCGCTTTCATGCACATGACGGGCAGAGAATACGTCTTCGAACTCGACGGCGTCGGGAAAAAGATGCCCTTCACCTTCGCGCTCTACACCGTTTTCGCCCTTTCCCTGACCGGCATCCCGCTTTTCAATGGCTTTGTCTCCAAATACAAATTGGTCATGGCGGGGTTTGAAGAGGGGAGTGCCCTCGGTGTGATCGGCGTGATCGGCCTGATCCTCGCGGCATTTTTGTGCGCCGTCTACACCTTCACCGTTTCGGTGCGCGCCTTCTTCCCGAAGGCGGGGAGCGACCGCTTCCTCATGACCAACGTCACCGACCCCAACTGGCTGATGCTGGTGCCTATCGCGCTTTTCGCCGTTCTCAATATCCTCACCGGCGTGTGGCCGGAGCCCATCCTGCGCCTCACGGCTCAAGTCGCCGCGTCGGCGCTCTCGTGAAAGGGGGAAACTGACCAAATGGATTCGCTCATCCTCCTGATCGTCTTCCTGCCCTTCTTCGCGGCGGTCTTCTCCTACCTCATCGGGCGGAAAAACAAGGATTCCCGCAATTTCTTCGTCCTCGCCACCGCGGCGGTCACCCTGATCTTCTCCATCGCCCTGCTTGCGGGCGGCGACGGCTGCTCGGTCTCGACCACGCTTCTGGAAAAGCTGACCTTCCGCGCCGACAGCTTCCGCTCGCTCTACGCCGTCGTGATGGGCGTGATGTGGACGGCCACCTCGGCTTTTTCCCTTGAATATTTCTCCGAGCATTACAGAAACCGCAACCGCTACTATTTCTTCCTGCTTTTGACCCTCGGCGCGGCGATGGGCGTTTTCCTCTCGTCCGACCTCTTCACCGCCTTCGTCTTCTTTGAGATCCTCTCGTTTACCTCGTTCACCTGGGTCATCCACGACGAAACGCCCGGGGCAACCCGCGCGGCGAACACCTACCTCGGCGTCGCCGTCATCGGCGGGCTGGTGCTCTTCATGGGCCTCGCCCTGCTTTATCATACCTTCGGCACCCTCAACATCGAGTCGCTTTCCCAGATGGCGTCGGCAATCGAGGACATGTCGCCTCTTTACGCCGCGCGCTCCTGCTCCCCCGCCCGCC
>JAKSPX010000193.1 GCA_024404415.1 Clostridia bacterium
CGACTCCATTCGCTTCCGTCGCTTCTCGACCTGCGTACCACTTTGGTCGAGGGTAACATCGAAGATCTTCAGAAAATGCGCGCATACGCCAAAGGCATCCTCGAAGATGACGCGGAATTGCATGTCAGCCGCTTTGTCTGCAAGGCAATCCGAAACGGCGTCTGCCACCCGGAAGAAGTCCGGCTTACACCGGAGGAAAACGTCCGGCTCAATTACCCCGGCGTCTTTGCTTTCCACGAAAAGATGGAAAAGGGCGAGGTCCGGCTCGACCTCGAAAACCTGAAAAAGATCACCTTCCGTCACAGTCTTCCGAAAGAGGGGTATCTCTTCTCCCACTGCGGTGCGGGCGTCAACGAGTACGCCATCGACTGGGCCGGAAGAATGATGGCCTGCGAGCTTTTATCCGACGGATTCACCTATCCCTTTGAGGAAGGCTTTGAGAAGGCGTGGGAACGCCTGCCGGAGGTCTATCCCAAAAGTCGGGTACCGGAAAAATGCAGAGACTGCCCGGATGCGGCCTTCTGCGATACCTGCCCCGCCAACCGCCTGGCCGAGACCGGTGACTGTTTCGGGTGCCCCGATTACGCCTGCCGCGAGGCGGCATATTTCCACCAACTACTGAAGGACATGAAAATCGTCTGACAGATTGGATAAAAAAGAATTCATGGTATTGGAGTGAACAGAATTGGCAAACAAACAGTATGAAGCTCCCACTTTTGCGTTCGTGGGCATGAAACTTTCGGAACGCATCGCAGATACCTGCTTCGGCCTCGGATATATTTACTGGGATGTTACCGGCAACGGCCCGACGTCCGATGATGCGAGAATCGAATTTACAAGCGGCTGCCACGGCAACGAGGCTGCAAATGAACTCAACGCCTGGTTCGTTGCACAGGGCTTACCTGATCCGCATTATGGTGCCAACGTCTGCAACACCAAGGAAAACTATCTTTACATTCCGCAGAGCTGATCGAAGAAAGGACGCACGGCAGATAATCCATGGAATCCCGACGCTTTCATAAAATGCCCAAGCAGCTCACCTTTGGCGGTCTGAAGGTCGATTGCCTCAAGACCGGCGGAGACTGGCAGAGCGATATTCCGCTTGGCTGCATGGCGTTTTAC
This sequence comes from Clostridia bacterium, assembly GCA_024404415.1. Classification (GTDB taxonomy): domain Bacteria; phylum Bacillota; class Clostridia; order Oscillospirales; family QAMX01; genus RUG11797. The sequence continues at coordinate 1,123 of JAKSPX010000193.1, forward strand.
CACCCGGAGAACGATAAACCGGACATGGTCTTTAATCTCGGCATTGTCGAGCCGGAGGAACAGGAAAAGCTGCTCTTCGGCTCTGATGACTATGCCTCTCCGACCTATATCTATCAGAATAAGTCCGGCAGCTTCGAGTGGGTCACCCGCAAGCCGTCGGGCGAGCCGGGGTTGGGCTTCCGCATTTCTCCCGATTGGAGCGAATGCACCTTATACGAGGATAAAACGGGTACCGGCGGCGCAGACGCCTTCCGCGAATGCGGTTCCATGTTCGCTTACGCCGCGCTCAAGCATCACGCCTGTGTCCTTCACGGCGTGGTGATGGAGTATCAGGGCAAGGGCGTGCTCTTCACGGCAGCCTCGGGTGTCGGCAAGACCACCCACGCCCGCATGTGGCGCGACATGGAAAACGCCCTGATCCTCAACGGTGACCGCTGCCTCTGCCGCAAGGTGGACGGCAAGTGGTATGCCTACGGGATGCCGTGGGCCGGTTCCTCGGGCGAATACATCAATCGCCGCGTGCCGCTCTCCCTCATCGTCGAACTGGAGCGCGGCAAGGACAACGTCATCATGCCGGTGACGCCGTTTGAAGGCACGCTCGGGCTGATGCAGCGCGTCTTTGCGACTGCATGGCCGGGCAAGCTGCAGAACGCAGGCTTTGACTGCTGCGATGAACTCGCGCGTGAGATCCCGATCCTGCGCTACGCCTGCCGCCCCGAGCCGGAATCGGTGAAGGTGCTCAAAAAGACGGTGGAGGCCATATAATGCCTGCCGCCGACGATCGCTTTTTCGTCAGCGCCGACGCGCTTTTTGACGCGGTGCGCGAGGAGCTGAAAGAGAATCACCGCGCGGCATTTGTCGTCAGCGGCAACAGTATGTGGCCGCTCCTGGCCAGCGGACGCGATACGGTCATTCTTTCATCGGTCGGCCCGGAAAAGGTCCGGAAGCGTGACATCGTTCTCCTGAAAGAGGAGGACGGGCACTATCTTCTCCACCGTGTGACGAAAGTGAAAGACGATCAGATCGAGACCACCGGCGACGGTTGCTGCTACCGCGACGGATTTCACGCGAGAAAAACGATTCTTGCGCTTGTGGACGAAGTGAAGCGCAAGGGGAGAAGGATCAGATGCACCTCCTTTTTCTGGCGCATGGCCTTCTCGCTCTGGATGGCGCTTTACCCCCTCCGCCCTCTGATTTTCAGGGCGTGGGAAAGATTACATAGAAAATAACAAATAAAAACCGTGGCTGTTCCTCATCGGTTCAGCCACGGTATTTTTGTGTGTTCTCTGCGGTTTATTCAAACTGCGAGGCGTAGAGGTTGGCGTAGGAGCCCTTCTTGGCGAGCAGCTCCTGATGGGTGCCCTGCTCCACGATGTCGCCGTTTTCGACCACGAGGATGTGGTCGGCGTTCTTGATGGTGGAGAGGCGGTGGGCGATGACGAAGCTGGTCTTGCCCTCCATCAACTTGTACATGGCGGCCTGGATCTTCATTTCGGTCTGTGTGTCGACGTTGGAGGTCGCCTCGTCGAGGATCAGCATGTTGGCTCTCGCGAGCATGGCGCGCGCGATGGTGAGGAGCTGTTTCTGGCCCTTGGAGATGTTGAGGCCGTCCTCGTTGATGAGGGTATCGTAGCCGTCCGGCAGGCTCATGATGTAGTCGTGGATCATGGCCGTCTTGGCTGCCTCCTCGATCTCCTCGCGGGTGGCGTCGCTTCTGGAATAGGCGATGTTCTCGGCAATGGTGCCGGAGAAGAGCCAGGTCTCCTGCAGGACCATGGTGTAGGCGAGGCGGAGCGACTGGCGGGTGACTTCGCCGATGTCGTAGCCGTCCACCGTGATCTTACCGCCCTGCGGGTCATAGAAGCGCATCAGGAGGTTGATGAGGGTGGTCTTGCCCGCGCCGGTGTGGCCGGCGATGGCGATCAGCTTGCCTTTGTCGGCTTTGAGCGAGAGGTCGTGGATGATGACCTTGTCGTCGGTGTAGCCGAACTTGATGTGTTCCATCTCGACGGTGCCTTCGGGATCCTTGAGCACGACGGCGTTTTCCACGTCGGGCTTTTCGGGGGCTTCGTCGATCAGGTTGAAGATGCGCTCTGCCGCCGAGAAGGCCGACTGCAGTTCGTTCATGATGTTGGCGAACTCGTTGATCGGGCCGGAGAAGCGGCGGGAGTAGACGACGAAGGAGGAAATGTTACCGACCGAGATCAAGCCGAACAGGTAAAGCATGGCGCCAAAGACGCTGACCAGGGCGAGGTTGACATTGTTGATGTAGTTGACCGAGGGGCCGATGAGCGAGCCGTAGTATTCGGCTTCGTAATACGCTTCGGCGGTGTCCTCGTTCTTCTGCTGGAAGCGGCTGATCATGACCTCTTCGCGGTTGTAAGCCTTGATGCTCTTCTGGCCGGAGAGGATCTCTTCGGCGTAGCCGTTGAGCTCACCGAGCTTGGCGGAGCGCTTGCGGAAGAGCGGGCGCACTTTCTTGGTCTTGTAGCGGGTGAAGATGACGGTGACCGGAATGGTGATGGTGAAGGGGATCAGCATGATCGGGGAGATGGACACCATCATGACCAGCGAGAAGGTGACGGTGACAAGGCTGGTCACGATCTGCTTGAGGTCGTTGGTGAGGGAAGCGTTGAGGGTGTTGATGTCGTACTGCATACGGCTGAGGATGTCGCCGGTCTGGTGATGGTCAAAGTAGGCGACCGGCAGCTCGGAGAGCTTGTCGAAGACGTCCTTGCGGAGCTGGTAGACCGTCTTCTGGCTCAGCTTGAGCATGACGAGCGACAGCGCGTAGGAGAGAACGGCGGAAACAACGTAGAAGATGAGCATCAGCCAGCAGTAATGGAAGACGGTATCCCAGTCCAC
>JAKSPX010000194.1 GCA_024404415.1 Clostridia bacterium
CGAAGGCTGGGCGAGAATGGCCTTCTGAAAGGAAATAGATGATGGACGACAACAAATTCGGTATGTTTATCCACTGGGGCATCTACGCCGTGGCGGGCCTGCAGGAGCAGGTCTTCGCCCGCTATGATATGCCCCGCGAGGAATACGAGAAATATCAAGAGGTCTTTGATCCCGCTGACTATGACCCCGAAAAGTGGGTGAAGCTTGCCAAAAAGGCGGGCATGGAGTATATCTGCTTCACGGCCAAGCACCACGACGGTTTCTGCATGTGGGACACGAAATATACCGATTATTCCATCATGCACACGCCCTACGGCAGGGACGTTCTCAAAATGCTCGCCGACGCCTGCCGGAAATACGATATGCGCCTCTCGCTTTACTATTCCAACCCGGACTGGCACCACCCCTACGGCTATAACCCGCTTTCGACCCACCAGTGGAAGGCGGTCAGAAGCGATCGGGTGGATATGGACGTCTACAAGACCTACATCAAAAATCAACTCACCGAGCTTCTCACCAATTACGGCCCGATCTACACCCTCTTCTGGGACATCCCGCCGAAGATGGTGGACAAATCCATCAACGAGCTGGCGCGTGAATTGCAGCCGGGCATCCTCATCAACGACCGCGGCTTTGACGTGGGAGATTTCTCCACCCCCGAAAGGGAATACGCCGCGACGCCCGACACGCCGCGCTTCACCCGCATGACCGAGGCCTGCAACTCGGTCGGCGTGCAGAGCTGGGGCTACCGGAGAAACGAGGATTTCTACTCCCTCCGCCATCTCACCTCGGCCATCGACCACATCATGGCCATGGGCGGCAGCTATCTATTAAACGTCGGGCCGGATGAAAAGGGCGTCATCGCGCCGGAATATGCCTCCCGCATCGAAAAGATCGGCGACTGGTATACCCGCATGGAAGGTGCGCTCAAGGATCATGAGAGCGATCCCTTTGATTACGGCGTGCGGACCGACAAGTGCATCGTCACGAAAAAGAACGGAAAGAGCTATTTCCATTTCTATGAGGGCCTTCGTTCCAACGCGGTGGTCATGCAGAACGCGCCCTGCCCGAAGAGCATCCGGCTTCTCAACACCGGGGAGATGCTCCCCTTCTCCGTCGACGTCCTGCCGGAATTCTTCGACGGCACAAGCGGTCAGGCCGGTGCGCCCGCCTTACACATCTTCGACATCCCGGTGGATGACCTCTCAAACGAGCCCATCGTCCTCGAAGCGGAGTTTTAAGACATAAAATACGGCATCCTCCGAAAAACGTGGGTTCATAGGGATAGTAATTGAATAAAAGCACCTGCTGAAAGAGAGCCAAGGCTCTTTATCAGCAGGTGTTTTCTCTTATACTTTTGAAAGACGGGAATTTATGTATGATCCGAATAGTGAAATATTCGCCTTACGGCAAATGTGTAATAATGGCAGAAGCCATTGTGAAATATTCTCGTTCGACTCGAATGTGAAATGAAATAAATCCCCTGTCATGCCCGCAGGCATTTCACACGCCGCGGGCGTATTTCACGTGCGAAGCGCATTTCACAAATCCCACCGGGATTTATTTCACTGCGGAGCGTCCTTGGGGACACTCCGTAAAGGAGGGTGCCGTTATTTTAACTTTCCGCGATGCGCTTTTCGAGTTCTTCCTCATCATATTCCACGTCGTAGGACCAGCGTCTTGCGATCTCGACGAGACTTTCGAGTTTCCCGTCGCTTTTATCCCACAGAGCGGTGATCTCTTCATAAGAGCGGCGGATGAAGGAGAGGCGCTCGTCGAGCCTTCCGTCGTAAAGCGCGTCGGGGAGGTGGCGGAAAAGGAGGTATTCCCAAAGCCTTGCCTCAGGCCCGGTCTCCTTTATGGCATCCATCAGGCGCTCACGATAGGAAAGAAGCCATTTTTCGTCCTCCGGGAGCGCTTCGTCCTCGCCGTCATCCGAAAGGATGACGAGCTTCATGGGAGAGGGGCGGCTGAGGATGAGCCTGCTCGCTTCCTCGCAGACCAGCCCGAGGCCGAGTTCGGTGCGGTCGGACCAGTAATTCCGGAAACGCGGGTGATCCCGGCAGATCTGGCAGAGGGTATCCTCACCGTGACGGAGGATCAGCTCACAGAGACCTTCCTGATTCAGAAACGGACACCGTTCCTCTTCCGTCAGGCGGAAGTGAGGCGTTTCCGCACCTTCAATTTCCTTTGGAATTTCGGGATAATTTCGGTAGCGGGCAAGCGATTCTTCGTCAATGTCCACTTCCCAGCCGACACAACAGGTGTGACGGCATTTTCCGGCGATGCAATGGAATTCCGGGTAGTAATCGGGAACAAGGATCTTCATAGGCCCAAATCAACCGCGGCGCATCATGGAGACGATGTGCCCGCCGATGTTTCCCGCTTTGAGGTCGTTGAGGTCGATCACGTCGATATCGAGCTCGCTTGCGCGGTGGCGCGTGATGGCGCGGCAGTTCCGCGCGGTGACGATGGCGGCTTTGGCGCCGTTCCCGCCGAAACGGTCGCGCAGGATGGCAAGCTCATTGAGCGCCTCGGTGGTCACTTCGCAGGTCTTGCAGCTGATGAATGCCGGGAGGATGCCCTGCATGGCCATGACGTCGATCTCGTTGGTCACGTTGTCCTGCTTGAAATCACCCTCCCAGTCCACCACGGCGCTGGTGCGGACGTCGTTGAAAAGGCCGGTGTCGAGGCAGGCTTTGTAGACGTAAAGCTCAAGGACGCTGCCGATGTCCCGGAGCCATGAACGGATCTGGAGGTCGGCGAAGGCGTAGGAGACTTTTTCGCGGCTGACCGAAACGTCGTGGAGGAAGCCGAGCTTTTCGAGGTCGCGCAAACAGGCCTCCGACACGTCGATGCGGCTGCCGCGGTCGCCCTTGACGGTGTAGGGGGCTACTACCTCCAGCGGGATCGGCTGACCCTTTGGCATCTGGGAGGACACCTGGAAATACTGGACGACTTTGTTCCATTGGCTGCGATGGCGCAGATAAAGGCGGAAGAAGGGGTCAAACTTGTCGATGTACTGATCGAGAACGGCGTTGTCGACCCGCCCCATGCGCATGGCGCCGCCTGCCATGAGGAAGCAATCCTCCACGGTGTGCTTCACGGTGCAGGGAAGGTCGGAGGCGAAGGGCGCGTTGTGGATATTATAAAAGCAGTTGCGGCGGCGGCTGTATGTAAAGGCGGGGAGGTCGCTTGCGGAGCAGAGCTGACCGCAGGCGAAAAGACCTGCATCGGTACCGCCGGTGATGTCCAGAATGCAGCCTTCGTATTTTTCGGTGACCGATTTGAGCTGTTTTAAGAGCTTTTCCGACGAATAGATGCTGGATTCCAGAAAGACCAGCTCGGTCTCAAGCCCGCAATGGGCGAAGTATTCCCGCAATTTTTTCTGCATGCGTTTGTCCTGCGCCGCCTGGGCGGGGCAGAGATAGACCGTCCGGTCGGGACGGAAGACCTCCGACGCAAGGACGTTTTCGATGGGACGGTCGTCATATAATTCGATCAGCGTTTTCATCATATCACCTGCCGCATAGAATTCATCATTTTTATGAAGTATACTACAAATATCCCCATCCTGCAAGCTTACGGAAAGAAAAACGCTTTCATGGCAGAAATCTGTCATGAAAGCGGTATTTTCGGAAGGGGATCAGACGTGGACCAGAATGACGCCGACCAGGGTGCCGATCAGGGCGAAGGCACCGGGCGCTTTGGATTTCCACATGAGGAAGGCTTCGGGCAGCAGCTCGCCGAACACGACGTAGAGCATGGCGCCGCCTGCGAAGCTGAGGGAAAGGGAGAGCCAGATCGGGCTGATGAGGCCGAGCGAATAGCCGAGCATGGCGCCGATGATGGTCGGCGCGCCGGAAAGCGCCGTGATGGCGATGGCCTTCCACTTTTTCATGCCGCCGGAGATGAGCGGTACCGAGACCGACATGCCCTCGGGGATGTTGTGAAGACCGATGACGACCGCGATGATGAAGC
>JAKSPX010000195.1 GCA_024404415.1 Clostridia bacterium
CTGAGAGTCTTAAAAATCGTCAGCGGAAAGGCTTTTCCGCTGACGATGATTTTTATGTGAGTCGGGTTATTTCAGCATGGATTCCATCCAGCTTGCCGGGGCTTCGAGGCCGAAGAGCTCGGCGACGGTCGGGGCGATGTTGGAAAGACCGAATTCGCCTTCCTTGAGTTCGCGGTCGGAGCCGTAGAGGATGAACGGGACCGGGTTGAGGGAGTGAGCAGTGCGGACGGCGATCTTGCCCTTCTTGTTCTTTTCAAGCATTTCGTCGGCGTTGCCGTGGTCAGCGGTGATGAGCACCGTCCAGCCGAGCTTGTCGGCAACAGGCAGCACGCGGGCGAGGCAGAGGTCGACAGAGGCGACGCCGGTGATGGTGGCGTCAAGGTTGCCGGTGTGGCCGACCATATCGCCGTTGGGGTAATTGCAGCGGATAAAGCCGTACTTGCCGGATTCCATGGCTTTGATAACGGCGTCGGTGACTTCGGCACACTTCATCCACGGGCGTTCGTCGAAGGAGACCTTGTCGGAGGGGATCTCTTCGTAGTCTTCCAGCTCGGGGTCGACCTTGCCGGAGCGGTTGCCGTTCCAGAAGTAGGTGACGTGGCCGTATTTCTGGGTCTCGGAGACAGCGTATTCCTTGATCTTGTTGGCACAGAGCAGCTCGGTGAGGGTGTCCTTGATCTCCGGCGGGTTGACAAGGTACTTTTCCGGGAGATGGAGGTCGCCGTCATACTGGAGCATACCGGCGTACATCACGTCCGGCACTTCCTCGCGGTCGAAAGCGGAGAAATTCTTGTCGTCAAAGGCCATGCTGATCTCGATGGCGCGGTCGCCGCGGAAGTTGGTGAGGATGACCGAGTCGCCGTCGGCCATCTTGCCGACAGGCTTGCCGTCGCGGACGATGACAAAGGGAGGCAGATCCTGGTCAATGATGCCCGGGGTCTCGGCGCGGGCGGCTTCAATGGCTTCGGTCGCGGAGGCGAAGGTGGGACCGACAGCACGGACGTGGGTGTCCCAGCCTCTCTTGACCATGCCCCAGTCGGCCTTGTAGCGGTCCATGGTGACCTTCATACGGCCGCCGCCGGAGGCGATGGCAGCGTCGAAGTTTGCATCGTTCAGTTCGGCGAAGAGGTTTTCGAGGTCGGCAACATATTCAAGGGCGCTGGTGGCGGGAACGTCACGGCCATCCAGCAGGATGTGCGCGCGCACTTTTTTGATGCCCTCTTCCTTGGCCTTTTTCACAAGAGCCTTGAGGTGGGAGATGTTGGAGTGGACGTTGCCGTCGGAGAGCAGGCCGATGAAATGCATGGCGCTGCCGTTCTTCACGCAGTTGGCGGAGAGCTCTTTCCACGCGTCGGAGGAGAAAGCTTTGCCGTTCTCAATGGATTCGTTGACAAGCTTGGCACCCTGAGAGTAGATCTGGCCGCAGCCGATGGCGTTGTGGCCGACTTCGGAGTTGCCCATGTCGTCATCCCCCGGGAGACTGACGGCGGTGCCGTGAGCCTTCAGGCGGGTGTTGGGGCATTCCTTGAGCAGTTTATCGAGGGTAGGGGTGTTGGCAAGCGTGACGGCGTCGCCGAGGCCGGTCTTGGAAAAACCGATACCGTCCATGACGACCAGTAAAATGGGTTTCATATAAAGATCTCCTTTAAAATAACATTACAAGCATTGCTTTGTGAAATATTATACTATGATTCGGATGACCTGTCAACCGTGTTTTCGCCGGGAGAGTCTCGGCGAAAGCTGGCAGAGCAGGATGGCACAGAAAATGAGGACGCAGCCGACATAGGCGCGGGCTGACATGGTCTCGTGGAGGATCAGCGCGCCGCCGATGGCGGAAAAGACGGTCTCGGTGGATAAAACCAGTGAACATATAGCCGGGTCGGCGTTTTTCTGCCCGAGGATCTGCAGGGTGTAGGCTACCCCTGAGGACATGATGCCGCCGTATAACAGCGGAATGATCGAAGCTCTGACATCGGCGACGGTGATGCTCTCGAATAGCGGCATACAGATGAGATTCAATATGGCGCAGACGAAAAACTGGAAGACCGAAAAGCGCAGAGAATAGACCTTTTCGCCCGCCGCGTCAATCACGAGGATGTGCAGGGCCCAGAAGACCGCACCGATGAGCAAGACCACGTCTCCCCAGGAAAAGCCCGCTTCGTCCCCCCAGGAAACGAGAAAGAGGCCGAGAAGCGAGAGGGGAGCCGCGATGAAGACGCTGGGTTTGATGCGTTTGCCGAGGAAAAGGCCGATGAAGGGGACGAGAATGATATAAAGTCCCGTGATAAAGCCGGACTTCCCGGCGCTTTGGGTGATGATGACGCCCGCCTGCTGGAGGGAGGAGGCGATGAAGAGCACCACGCCCGCCGCAAGGCCGTAGAGGAGCGTCGGTTTCAGCTTCTTTTCGTCATTTCTCTTTTCAAAGAGGAAGACGACCGGCAGAAGGGAGACAGTCCCCAAAAGGTAGCGGATGGCGTTGTAGGAAAAATTCCCGAGGTGATCTCCGCCGATGCGCTGGGCGGTGAAGGCGAAACCCCAGATGATGGCAGTGAGGGCACAGAGGATGAAATTCTTTTTCGGCATAATATGTCCTGAAATCCATGAAAAGCCCTTTGCCCGGAGGCAAAGGGCGGTGTGTGTTTGAAAGGACGATCAGATGTTGGTCTTGATGACCTCTTCCTTCTCAGAGGAGAGGAAGGCCGCGTCGACCACCTGCATCTGGCGGAGGAGCTGATACTTCTTGACGTAGCATTCTTCCTTGCCCTCGACGGAGGCGATGAGGTTGCGCCAGTATTCCAGCGGCGTGTCCTCGACTTCGGGGAGGGTGAGCGTTTCAAGCATTTCCTTTTCGAGCGGAGCCATGGTGCGGCTCGGCCCGAGGGACTTCTGCCCGACGACGGAATCAAAGCCCTTGACGTTCTGGCGGATGCGGGCCATGCCGCCGACCTGGCCGGAGAAGTCGTCAAGCTTCAGGGTGCCGCGGTCGCCGAAGACGAACCAGCGCGGGGTCTTCTGGAGGGCGAAGGTGCCGACGGTGATCTTGGCGGTGGTGCCGCCCGAGAAGCGCATATTGAGCTCGAAATAGTCGTCGACCGCCGGGGTCAGGACGGAGAGCAGACGCGCGTAGACGCTTTCGACCTTTTCGTCCGGGTAGAGCATGAGCATCTGGTCGATGAGGTGAACGCCCCAGTCATAGAGCATGCCGCCGCCGGCGACCGGGTCGGCTCTCCAACCGAAGCAGACGCCTCTTTCGCCGAGGACCTTGGATTCGATGGTGGTGATCTTGCCGATCTCGCCGGAACGGACGGCCTTCACGACCTCAAGGTAATCGACGTCGAAACGGCGGTTCTGGTGGACAGTGAAGATCTTGCCGGTCTCGTCGGAGACGGCGATGACTTCTTTGAGTTCATCAGCGGACATGGTGACCGGCTTTTCGCAGAGGACGTTCTTGCCGGCCTTCATGCAGGCGATGGAGTATTTGGCGTGGAAGTTGTTCGGAGTGGAGACGACGACGAGGTCTAAAGGCTCGGCGAGGAAATCCTCGAGGTTATCAAAAGCCTTGAAGCCTTCGCCCTTCGCTTCCTCAAGCGCTTCGGGCTTGATGTCGAAAACAGCGGTGATGGCGGCGTCCTCCGGGAAGGAGCGGACTTTTCTCATGTGGAAATGGCCCATGTAGCCAAAACCGATAATACCGACCTTGATGGACATAGTTTTCCTCCTTTAAGGGGTGGTGATGGGTCTTCAGAACTTGGGCTCGTAACGCTTGGAGTCGGGCTCGTAGGTCACGCGGCGGATCTTCACGTTCTTGAACTTGAGCTTGGAGCAGTAGGCTTCAAAGCCGATCTTGCCGTATACGTTGCCGTCGATGGGGTTGTTGTCGGTGATCTCCAGCACAAGCTTATCGTCGATGCAGATGAAGATGTGACCCTTGATGTCGCCGACGAGGAAATGATAAACGCGGCCCG
>JAKSPX010000196.1 GCA_024404415.1 Clostridia bacterium
CGGGAAAAGGGGAGACCATTTTATTGCAGGGCATCATCGACTGCGCCTTCCGCGAGGGAGAAAGCTGGGTGCTTATCGACTACAAGAGCGACCGCCTGAAACCGGGGGAGGACGCAAAAGAACACGCCATCAAACACGGTTACGGACAGCAGCTTGACGTATATTCCAAAGCACTGACGCGCATGACGGGGCTTGACGTGAAGGAAGGCTGGATCTTCTTCACATCCCGCAGCGCGGCGGTCAATATATTCTGAAACAGACGGAAACGAGATTGACGATGGATTCCACCACACTCGTTTATTTTGATTCACGGAACCAAGCCTATAAAAAGCCTTTCGGCGCGGTAAAAAGCGGAGAAAGAGTCGCGTTTGCGCTCTCTGTCAGCCGCCGCATGGCGCCGATCACCGTGGAGCTACTCTATAAAGAAGACGGAGAGGCGGACTACCATCCCGTTCCGGCTGCGTGGAGCCTGACGGAGGGGGCGCGCGATCTCTACACCGTGTCGCTTTGCATCCCAACGCCCGGCCTTTACGAATACGCCTTCCGTATCACCACGCAGGTCTCGCTTGCCTACTACGCCTCGCGCGCGGACGGCCATGGCGGGGAGGGCGTTCTGACCTATGATTCCTTCCTCCCATATTACCTCACGGTTTATGAAAAGGATTTCGAAACGCCCGACTGGTTTTCCGACGGCGTGACCTACCAGATCTTCCCGGACCGCTTCGCCCGCAAGGGGAAGATCCCGAGAATCGAGGGCAGGCGGATCCTCCCGCCCGGTGCAAAGCCACACCGCGTCGTTTTGCCCGACGGCGCGATCCCGAATGATTATTTCTACGGCGGAAATCTTCAGGGCATCATCGGAAAACTCGGGTATCTTTCATCTCTCGGCGTGACCACGCTTTATATCAACCCGATCTTCTCGGCTCGCTCCAATCATAGGTACGACACGTCGGATTACCTCACGGTCGACCCTATGCTGGGGGACGAGGAGGATCTCAGGGAGCTCTGCCGTGAGGCCGAAAAGCGGGGGATGCGCATCCTGCTCGACGGCGTTTTCAACCACACCGGCGACGACAGCATCTATTTCAATAAGTACGGCAACTATCCGGATCCCGGCGCATGGCAGGGGGAAAGCTCGCCCTATTACGACTGGTTCGTCTTCCGCGATTTCCCGGAGGACTACGAATGCTGGTGGGACGTGAAGATCCTCCCGGCGGTGAATCAGAATGCCCCCTCCTTCCGGAAATTCATTTACGGCGGGGAGGAAAGTGTCGCGCGCCGCTGGCTCAGATGCGGCGCTTCCGGTTGGCGGCTCGACGTGGCGGACGAATTGCCCGATGATTTCATCGAAGAACTCCGCGAGGCCGTCAAATCAGAAAAGCCCGACGCGCTGGTGCTCGGTGAGGTCTGGGAGGACGCGTCCATCAAGATCGCCTACGACACCCGCCGGAAATACCTCCTCGGCCACGAGCTGGACGGCGTAATGAATTATCCCTTCCGCGACGGCGTGCTTTTATACCTCCTCAAAGAAGACGCGGAGGCCTTCCGCGAGATCATGGAATGCATCGAGGAAAATTACCCTTACCCCGTGCGCCGCGCCCTGATGAACCTCATCGGCACGCACGACACGCCGCGCATCCTCTCTGTGCTCGCCGGGGCAGACGAAAAAGCCCCGAAAGAGGAAAAGGGGAGAAGCGCCTTCCGCCTTTCCGAAGACGATTACCTCGTCGGGAAGGAGCGCCTGAAGCTTGCGTCGCTCCTGCTCTTCACGGCTCTCGGCTCACCGACCATCTACTACGGCGACGAAGGCGGCATGGAAGGGCTGGAAGATCCCTATAACCGCGCCTATTTCAGCGAAAAGTCGCTCGATAGGGAATTGACGGAGTGGTATCGGAAGCTTTCTTTCATCCGCAGGGCCGAAAAGGTCTTCTCCCGCGTTTCGCCCGATTTCCTTGAAGCAAAAGGCGCACGCCTCGCGCTTTCATGGGATGATCATTGGCTCCTTCTGATGAATGCAGGCGAAAAGGACGAAAGCTTCGTTCTCCGTGAGGACTATATCGACCTTCTTACCGGCGGGGAATGCCGGAAGGGGAGGATCAGCCTCGGAAAAAGAGAGGCAAAACTCTTGAAAAAGAAGGAGGAGTTGGCATGAGTGAGCTGATAAGCGGCATCATCCCGGCGGTGGACGGCATCCGCGCCTATAAGGAATTTCTTCAGACCGATCTTGAAAAATGCGTCCTGATGAACGTGCACCTCGCGCTGCTCGAAAGCTGCTTTGCGTCGGCGGAAAAATACAATAAGCAGATCATCCTCCACATCGACCGCATCACCGGGCTTGCCGACGACGAGGCCGGGGCGGAGTACGTCCTCCAGAAGTATCATCCCACGGGCGGTATCTCCATCAAGCCCTCGGTCATCCTGACTATGAAGCGCAAGCGCGTCAAGGCCATCCAGCGCATCTTCCTCATCGACAGCTTCGCCCTCTCCAAAAGCGCCGAAGCGGTGAAACACACCGAACCGGATTTTATCGAGGTCATGCCGGGTATCTGCGGCGATCTCACGCCGCTTTTGAAGGAAAAACTGGGCGAAAATTTGATCGCGGGCGGCCTCATCCCCGACATAGCCTACGCAGAAAAGCTTCTCTGTGATTTCAAGGCGGTCACCATGTCGCTTGAAAAGCTGAAAAGGGGATAAATTACATCTGACGGCGTGTCGGAAAAATGCGAAAAGAAGTTGACAACCCATCTTCCAAACTGTATAATATCTCTAATGTGGAATTTTTCTGCTCTGCGCCGCCAAATGGCGCAGATTGGCGGTGAAACACGCATAGAATCTTTTATAGCGAACAAAACTCACCCGGAACACCCATAGCCCCGAAGGAGAGTGAGGCAATATGCAGGCTTGGAGCATTACGGACATCGGCAAAAAGCGAAAAGAGAATCAGGACAGCACCTTTATCAAGCTGGATTACGAAAGGAAGCTCGCGCTTCTGGTCGTCTGTGACGGCATGGGCGGCGTGAACGGCGGCAGCGAAGCCAGTCGTCTCGCGGTCGAGGCCTTCTCGGACGCCGTCTGGAAAGGGACGGAGGACGCCTCCTTCGACGCAGCAGCGCTTCTTTCCAAAGCGGCAGAAACAGCCAACAGCGAGGTATATACCCGCGCCATCACCGATCCCTCCTACATGGGCATGGGCACCACGCTCACGGCCGCATTGGTGAGGGAGAACGAAGCAACGGTCATCAACATCGGCGACAGCCGCACCTACCACCTCTCCGGGGATGTTATCCGCCAGGTGACGGATGACCATTCCATCGCCGGGGATCTTTTCCGCTCCGGGCGCATCACGCGCGAGGAATACGACCATTTCCCGGATAAAAACATCATCACCCGCGCCGTCGGCACCGATTCCGCCGTTCAGTCCGACGTTTTCAAGGTCGCTCTCAGGGAAGGCGACGCGCTGCTCCTTTGCTCGGACGGCCTTACCAACATGGTGCCGGATAAGGAGATCCTCAAAATGGCCTCCGGCTCCGACCCCGAAAAGGCCTGCAAGACGCTGGTGAAGCGCGCCAACAAGGCGGGCGGCAAGGACAACATCTCGGTCGTCCTCTTCCGCTTATAAATCGGAATAATACGAAAAACGTCGTTTTTCGGACAAATAGAAAGCAAAAGAAAGGCTTGGTCAAGTATGGCGAATTATCTCGGAACGGTTTTGGACAACCGTTATGAAATGCTCGAGATCATTGGCACCGGCGGCATGGCCGTCGTTTATAAAGCGAGAGACGTCAAGCTCAATCGCTTTGTAGCCGTTAAGATATTAAAAGACGAGATCCTGCAGGATGAAGAGCTCAGGAGCCGTTTCCACAACGAAGCGGAGGCGGTCGCGGCTCTCAGCCACCCCAACATCGTCAGCATTTTCGACGTCAGCCTCACGCGCCGCATGGAATATTTCGTGATGGAGCTGA
>JAKSPX010000197.1 GCA_024404415.1 Clostridia bacterium
GACTTCCCTGCCCGCATTGCGAAGCTGCCGAAGGTGATACATCATTTTCATCTTGCGCTCCAGAGCGGATGCTCGGATACGCTTCGCGCCATGCGGAGAAGGTACAATGCGCCTCAGGCGGCGCAGTTTATCGAAAACGTGCGCGAGGTCATCCCCGACGCGACGCTTTCCTTCCTCGGCCTCGGTGTCAAGTATCCTTTCGCATCTTGGGGTTCCATCATCAACTCCGCGACCAACATCGCTGTCATGACCCACTACTGGTTCATGTGGATCCCGGCCGGTATCCTGATCCTCATCACGGTTCTCGGCTTCAACTTCGTCGGCGACGGCCTCAGAGACGCCTTCGACCCGAGAATGAAAAGGTAGGTGAGCATCCATGGCAAAAAAGAAAGATGTAAAGAAGCTCAATTATATCTCCGCCAAGGAATCCATGCGCATCACGCGCGAAAACCGCAAGATCACCGCGGAGCTCGAAAAGAAGAGAAACCGCAAGAACGTTCCCGAGTCCGAATACACCTGCGAAATGAAGGACCCGAGAAATGTTATTGAGTTTGATAACCTCCACACCTATTTCTTCACCGATATCGGCACCGTGAAAGCGGTCGACGGCGTGTCCTTCGATATTCCGCAGGGCGCAACCGTCGGTGTCGTCGGTGAATCCGGCTGCGGCAAGTCGGTCACCTCTCTTTCGGTCATGCACCTTGTGCAGCGCCCCACCGGCCAGATCGTCGAGGGCTCCATCCGCCTCAACATGGGCGATAAAGCCTACGACCTCGCCAAGATCCCGTCCGATAAGATGTGCAGCATCCGCGGCAACGTCATTTCCATGATCTTCCAGGAGCCGATGACCAGCCTTAACCCGGTTTTCCGCGTCGGCGCACAGATCGACGAGGTCATTTCCCTCCACAACCCGGAAATGTCCGAAGAAGACGTCAAGAAGAGAAGCATTGAAATGATCGAGATGGTCGGTATCGCCAACAAAGAAGGCGTATATACTATGTACCCTCATGAACTCTCTGGTGGTATGCGTCAGCGTATCATGATCGCTATGGCACTTGCATGTGATCCAAAGCTGATCATCGCGGATGAACCAACTACAGCGCTCGACGTGACCATTCAGGCGCAGATCCTCGACCTTCTCCGCAACCTCAAGGATAAGATCAACAGCTCCATCATGCTGATCACCCACGACCTGGGCGTTGTCGCCGAAATGGCCGACTACGTCGTGGTCATGTACGCAGGCCGTATCGTGGAAAAAGGCACGGCGGAAGAGGTCTTCCTCCATCCCTGCCATCCCTACACCATCGGTCTGATGAAGAGTAAGCCGGTCGTCGGCAAGAAAGTCGACCGCCTTTACAGCATCCCCGGCTCGGTCCCGAACCCCATCAATATGCCCGACTACTGCTATTTCCGCGACCGCTGCGAATCCTGCGTCGGCGATTGCCAGGGCAAGTATCCGCCGGAAATGAAGGTTTCCCCGACTCACATCGTCTCCTGCTGGAGATATAAGGAAGGAGAGAACGGGAATGAGTGAAAACACTGTGAAAGAAAACGAAGTCATGGAAGACGGCAAGGAATACATTCTTGAGGTCAATCACCTGAAGAAGTATTTCCCCATCAAAGCCGGTATCTTCGGCCGCGTGGTCGGCAACGTCAAAGCGGTTGACGACGTTTCCTTCAAGATCGAAAGAGGCGCCACGATGGGCCTGGTCGGCGAGTCCGGCTGCGGCAAGACCACCGTCGGCAAGACAGTCCTCCGCCTTAACGACAAGACCGACGGCGACGTCATTTTCGACGGCATCAAGGTGCACGACCTGGACAAGAAAGAGCTCCGCAAGCTCCGCCCGCGTATCCAGATCATCTTCCAGGATCCGTATTCCAGCCTTTCTCCGCGTCTCCCCGTCGGTGAGATCATCGGCGAAGCCGTCCGTGAGCACAACATCGTGCCGCCGGAGGAATACGACGATTACATCACCCGCATCATGCTGGCCTGCGGTCTGCATGAGTACCATAAGGACCGCTATCCGCACGAATTCTCGGGCGGCCAGCGCCAGAGGATCTGCATCGCCCGCGCCCTCGCCCTCAACCCGGACTTCATCGTCTGCGACGAGCCGGTTTCCGCGCTGGACGTTTCCATTCAGGCGCAGATCATCAACCTTCTGGAAGACCTGCAGAAGCAGTTCAACCTGACCTACCTCTTCATCTCCCACGACCTCTCGGTCGTTGAACACATCTCCGACACCGTCGGCGTCATGTACCTCGGCAACATGGTGGAATACGGCAAGAAGGAAGACATCTTCACCGATCCGAAGCATCCTTACACCAAGGCTCTGTTCAGCGCCATCCCGATGCCCGACCCGACTGTCAAGATGGACCGTATCATCCTTAAGGGCAGCATTCCCTCCCCGGCCAACCCGCCGCAGGGCTGCAAGTTCCACACCCGCTGCTCCGAGTGCATGGAGATCTGCAAGCACAAGGTGCCCGCCGTCCACGACATGGGCAACGGCCACATCGTCGCCTGCCATCTCTATGACACCGAGGAAGAAAAGGCCGCTTTTGCGGCAGAGGATAAGGCGTGAGAAAGCGCCGTAAGGAGAAAAATCCCGAAGACGAGATCGTTGTCGTCAACATGAACGTCGATGGGATGCCGTGGTATGATGAACACGCGCCGGGCGGCCCCAAGTACACCGGGAAGCTGCCGGACAGACAGGATATTCCTTCCTGGAAGGAAACCTTCATGATCATCGGCGGGGCCATGAAAGCGGGACTTCTCATCTCGTTGGTCTTTGCCGCGACGCTCATCTTATTCACGCTCTTCTGCGTTTATGTGTGGGGTCGGTAAATGAAAGAATCCACCAAAAAACACATCGTGTCCTGCCCCGCCTGCGGGAAGGACGTGCTGGATCACATGACCGAGTGTCCCTTCTGCCACGGGTCGCTTACGCCGAAAGGCTACGCCGGTCCGCAGAGTGAGAACTACGAAGTGATCCGCAAGTGGATGCGCATTGGCTTTATTGCCGTCGCCGTCGTTGCCGCCATATTCATGATCGCAAATCACATCTTTTGATCCCAAATAACGAGAGCCCATTGCCGTTCGGCAATGGGCTTTTTCTGTGATTTGGAGGCCTATTTCGTGAATCTCTCGGTCAGTGCGTCAAGCGTGACCTGATAGGCCCTGGTCTCGTAGGGAAGGTCGAGCGCTTGATACGCAACGCCCGCCTTCTCGCATAAAAGCTTCACAAAGAAGACCATCAGGAAGGGATTCTTCACAAGGCACGGGCCGGTGAGGTGGGTGCCGAAGAAGTTCCCATCGCGGATGCCCTCTTCCTTGTCGCCCGCGTGGTTGCCCTCGCCGAAGTCAACGGTGAAGAGCGGGGAGGTGACGCCGAAGATCTCGCTTGACTTGTTGATGAATCCGACCGCCTTCTGCCCGTCGGAGAAGGTGCAGATCTGGTCGGCGAGGTAGCGCTTTTCTTCGACCCTGGTCGTGAAATCAAACCAACCAAGGCAGGCGTGTTCCGTCCCGTCCGGGGAGGTGAGGGATTTGCCGAAAAGCTCGAAGGAGTTGCCGGTGGCGAGGATCATCGCGCCGTTTTCACGCGCTTTGAGAAGCGAGGCTTCGCGCTTTTTGATGTCTTCCAATGCCAAAAGCTGCTTGCGTTCGGTGCCGGAGCCCATGTAGATGAAGTCAAAATCGGAAAAGTCGATCTCATCGTGGAGGGATGCGCGCACGACTTCGACCTCGATGCCTTCTTTTTCAAGAGAGCGGGCAAGTGCGGCGAAGTTTGCGTATTCGCCGTAGAGATTGAGAAGATCGTAATAAAGATGAAGAATTTTCATGTCCTGACCTCCTTACTGCACTTCGACCAGCGACAGGAGCTTGTCCTTGTCGGAGAAGCAGGTGATGGTGTAAAGGCTCTTGTGACCGGCCGCCTTGATGGTCTCCACCGCTTC
>JAKSPX010000198.1 GCA_024404415.1 Clostridia bacterium
CTTCCCCAGACGACCATGTGCTTGGCGGGCTTGCCGCAGCAGACGCACACGTCGGAGAGATGCTCTTCGTTGAAGGGGATGCAGCGGGACTTCACGCCGCCCGTATCATCCTTGATCTTCTTCTCGCACTCGTCGTCGCCGCACCACATGGCCTTGATGAAGCCGGACTTGTTCTCGGCGATATCGAGGAACTCATCGTACGTGCGGGCGATGGAGGTGCGCTTGGCAAGGTTTTCCTCGGCGCGGCGGTAGAGCTCGTCGAACACGGAGTTGAGCGCGTTTTCCACGGAGTCCTCGATGCCGTCGAGGGAGACGAACTGCTTCTCGCGGGTGACGCGGGAAACGAGCACGCAGGAGTTGTTTTCGATGTCGCGCGGACCGAGCTCGAGACGGAGCGGAACGCCCTTCATCTCGTACTGCGAATACTTCCAGCCGGTGCTGTTGTCGCTGTCGTCGACCTTGACGCGGAACTTGGCGGAGAGCTTGTCCGCAAGGGCGCGGGCGGCTTCGAGCACGCCGGGCTTATGCTGCGCCACGGGGATGATCACGACCTGGATCGGCGCGATGGCGGGCGGCAGGATGAGACCGTTGTCGTCGCCGTGGGACATGATGATGGCGCCGATCATACGGGTGGAAACGCCCCAGGAGGTCTGGTAAGGATAGCGGATGGTGTTGTCGCGGCCGGCGAAGGTGATGTCAAAGGCACGGGCAAAGCCGTCGCCGAAATAGTGGGAGGTGCCGCCCTGAAGCGCGAAGCCGTTGTGCATCATAGGCTCGACGGTGTAGGTCTCCTTGGCGCCGGCGAACTTTTCCTTCTCGGTCTTGCGGCCGCGGATGACCGGGATGGCGAGGACCTTCTCGTAGAAGTCGGTGTAGCACTTGAGCATCCGCAGGGTCTCCTCGCGGGCTTCCTCTTCGGTCTCGTGCATGGTGTGACCTTCCTGCCAGAGGAACTCCGAGGTGCGGAGGAACGGGCGGGTGGTCTTTTCCCAGCGGACGACGTTGCACCACTGGTTATAGAGCTTGGGCAGGTCGCGGTAGGAGTGGATGATATTCTTGTAGTGGTCGCAGAAGAGGGTCTCGGAGGTCGGACGGACGATGAGGCGCTCGGAGAGCACGTTCTGACCGCCGACGGTCACGATGGCACATTCGGGAGCGAAGCCCTGAACGTGATCGGCTTCCTTCTGGAGCAGGGACTCGGGGATGAACATGGGCATATATACGTTCTCGTGGCCGAGGCGCTTGAAGTCGGCATCGAGGATGTGCTGGATGTTTTCCCAGATAGCGTAGCCGTAGGGGCGAATGATCATGCAGCCCTTCACGCCGGAGTAGTCCACGAGCTCCGCCTTTTTGACGACGTCAGTGTACCACTGCGCGAAGTCTACGTCCATCGACGTGATCTGTTCTACCATTTTCTTATTGTCAGCCATAGTTTGTGTTCCTTTCACAAAACAAAATACATATATATTATAGAACAATTTTTATATATTGTCAAGATATGCGCGAAAAAACTTGCACTTTCCCTGAGAATGTGATATAATGAGCGAGGTCGGCGCCGGGAGGCACGCGGCCGCCGGGGGGCGCTTCGCGCAGCGCGCCGGGTGCCCGGAAAAGCGCCGGTGTGAAAATGCCGAAAGAAGGCTCTTTTTCGGGGACGGTTTTGTCAAATCTTATGAAAATGATAAAATTTCGTCAAACCCCTTGTATAAAGTCAAAAAAAGAGATAAAATATAATGTGGTAATAAATGGACTGCCGCAATCCCGCGGCTGCCAGGATGCTCAAAAAATTTATTTATTATATGGAGGATTCCACCCATGTCCGTCAAAGTTGCAATTAACGGTTTCGGTCGTATCGGCCGTCTGGCTTTCCGTCAGATGTTCGGCGCCAAGGGCTACACCATCGTCGCTATCAACGACCTGACCAGCCCCACCATGCTCGCTCATCTTCTCAAGTATGACTCTGCTCAGGGAAGATACAACCACGACATCTCCGCTGACGACGCCGCCGGCACCATCACCGTCGATGGCAAGACCATCAAGATCTACGCCGAGAAGGACGCCAACAACTGCCCTTGGAAGAAGCTGAAGGTCGATGTCGTTCTTGAGTGCACCGGCTTCTACACCAGCAAAGAGAAGTCCATGGCTCACATCAACGCCGGCGCTAAGAAGGTTGTCATCTCCGCTCCTGCCGGAAACGACCTCAAGACCATCGTTTACTCTGTCAACGAGAACACTCTGACCGCTGACGATCAGATCATCTCCGCTGCTTCCTGCACCACCAACTGCCTCGCTCCCATGGCCAAGGCCCTCAATGACTACGCTCCCATCCAGAGCGGTATCATGACCACCGTCCATGCTTACACCGGCGATCAGATGATCCTCGATGGCCCTCACAGAAAGGGTGACCTCCGCCGCGCTCGCGCCGGCGCCTGCAACATCGTCCCGAACTCCACCGGCGCTGCCAAGGCCATCGGTCTTGTCATCCCCGAGCTGAACAAGAAGCTCATCGGCTCCGCTCAGAGAGTTCCGGTCTGCACCGGTTCCACCACCATCCTCGTTGCTGTCTGCAAGGGCAAGGATATCTCCGTTGAGGGTATCAACGCCGCTATGAAGGCTGCTTCTTCCGCTTCCTTCGGTTACAACGAAGAGCCCATCGTCTCCTCCGACGTTATCGGTATCACCTACGGTTCTCTCTTCGATGCTACCCAGACCATGGTCACCAAGATCGACGACGACACCTTCCAGGTTCAGGTCGTGTCCTGGTACGACAACGAGAACAGCTACACCAGCCAGATGGTCCGCACCATCAAGTACTTCGCCGAGCTCAACTGATTCAGCCCTCAGCTAAGTGAATAAAAGCCGTGAGGCGCGCGGGTTTCCGCGCGCCTCACGGCTTTTTTCGTTTTTTACTTTTTCAACAGCTTGACGTTCTTCGCGCCGACCTTGCCGGTGAAGTAGGCGAGGAAGGACGCCGCCTGCCCGATATCGGGAAAGCCGTCCTTCGGGAGAAAAATCACCTTCGCCGCCCGATCCTCGCCGATGTAGACAAGGAACAGATTTTTCGTCTCGATCAGCCGGAGGTAGGCGGAGGCGGGCAAGAGCCCTTCGCCGGTAGAGGAAAGCGAGAAAATGCCGTCCTCGCGCACCTCGTAGCAGAGCGCGGCCCCGCCGAGCTTTGTCAGGGAACGGTACTGCGTGTCCGTGTTTCTCTTTCCCCGGATCAGCCCGATGATGCCGAGCAGCAGGAGGCACAGACCGCATACGCCCGTCACAAACATATCGCTTTCGCCGAGCAGCCGGAACAGAACGGTTTCCACGATGCAGATCGCTCCGATCACGAGGAAGATGATATGAAAGACGCGGAGCGTCCGCATGATTCTTGCGTAACCCTCCCGGAATATTTCCGGGGTCATTTCATATTGGCAGGTATAGAGTACGGTTTTTTCGTCGTCCATGAGGCTTCTCCTTTCGGTTGTTGACTTCATTATATCATTTTGTCTGCCGCTTGTCAAGCCCCGGGGGAGAAAGGGAATGTCCGTCCGTCCGAAAAAAGTGCTTGACACGCCGCCGGGGAAGTGCTATAATAATTATAATTATTTTTGTGAGGTTATCACTATGTCACTCGTTATCCCGCATGGCTATTGCTCGCAGCTCACCGCGCGGCAGACGCAGATCGCCATCAAGAAAATCAAAGACTTTTTCCAGACGGATCTTGCCAATCAGCTCAATCTGCGGCGTGTGTCTGCTCCGCTGTTCGTGGACCGCGCCTCCGGTCTCAACGACAATCTGAGCGGTTGGGAGCGTCCCGTCAATTTTGATATGAAGTGCATCCCCGGCGCCGAGCTTGAAATCGTGCAGTCCCTGGCCAAGTGGAAACGCATGGCACTGGGCCGTTACGGCTTCCACCTGGGGGAAGACATTGGCAATTGCCAGGTTTGTCGCAACCAAC
>JAKSPX010000199.1 GCA_024404415.1 Clostridia bacterium
TGCTCGCCGAGAGCGAGATCCCGGATCAGGTCGAATCGGTAGGCGAGGGCGCCATCTCCGGCTGCATCGCCCTGCCCGACGTCAACCTTCGCGCGAGCGTCAAAACACTTGAAACTTCGGTCTTTTCCGGCTGCACCGGCCTTGTTTCGGCGCATCTGCCCTCCGGCCTCACCGAGATCCCGGAAAGCACCTTTGCGGGCTGCACGGCGCTCACCACGGTCAATATCCCCGATAACGTGACCTCTATCGGCGCTTACGCCTTCTCCATGTGCGGTGACCTCGCCGCGGTGACTCTTCCCGAAGGGCTGGAGACCATCGGCGACTACGCCTTCTTCAACTGTACCTCGCTTTCCACGCTCACCATCCCGAAGAGCGTGACCTCCATCGGTGAAAACGCCTTTGCCTACCTCGCGCTCATCGTCATCCGACCGCTGGATATCACTTTATACGTCTACACCGATTATGCGGAACAATACTGCATCGATAACGACCTCCGCTACGTCCGCCTCACAGCCACGATCATCCGCCTTGCGGGAAGCAACCGCACCAAGACGGCAGTCGAGATCTCCAAGGCCGCGTTTGAAAAGGCCGAGACGGTCGTGCTCGCCAGCGGCAACGATTTCCCGGACGCCCTTGCGGGCGGGCCGCTTGCCTACGCATTAGACGCGCCCATCCTGCTGGTGCGCGGCAAACTGGATGACGCGACAAGAGGGGAGATCGCCCGCCTCGGCGCGAAAAAGGTCATCATCCTCGGCGGTGAAGTCGCCGTCGGCAAGGCGGTCGGGGAGGAACTCGAAAAGACTTACGCTGTTGAGCGCATCGCGGGCGGCAACCGCTTTGAAACGGCGGTGAAGATCGCCGAAAGACTCGCGGAGCTCAAAAACGGCAAAAATACCGAGATCTTCTTTGCCTCAGCAGAAAATTACCCCGACGCCCTCGCCATCAGCCCTGTCGCGGCCATCAAAAAAGCCCCCATCCTCTATATCGCCTCCACGGGCAGCCTGAAAACGGTGACTAAAAACTACGTGGAGTCCGCGGGATGCGCGTCCGCCGTCATCCTCGGCGGTGAAGTGGCCGTCGGGAAAGCGGCTGAAACGGCGCTTGAAGAGCTCGGGTGCCGGGTCGAGCGTTATCAGGGCGACGACCGCTACGCCACCAACCTCACCATCAACGAAGCCTATGCCTCGGTTCTCGACGGAAACGGCCTCTCGGTCGCGACCGGCAAGGATTATCCGGACGCTCTGACCGGCGGCGTTTACGCGGCCCTACGCCATGAGCCGCTGCTATTAGTCGGCAGCAAGCTGCGCGCCGCTCAGCCTTCTTACATCAAGGCGCGTTCGCCCAAGGTCGTCACCATCTTCGGAGGCACCACAGCCGTCTCCGAAGCGGTGGAAAACGAGATCATCGCGGCGCTCGCGTAATTTCACCATTTCCCGTACCGCGCGTGGCTTTACCGGCCTTGTGCGGAAAAGAAAAGGAATTTCCTCATGCAGAAAATCAAAGAACAGCTCAAAAGACACGGCTGGTTCCGCTGGCTGATCTTCCGGCGGCTCACGGTGGCGCTCATCATCCTCTTTCAGACCGCCGCCATCATCTATTTCATCAACTCCGGCTCAGTGGTCGCGCGCGTTCTGAACGTCGTGATCGCCGTGATCAGCGCGTTCCTCGCCTTATACGTCATCAACAAGCCCATGAAGCCGGCCTACCGGCTGATCTGGGTGGTCATCATCCTGCTCTTCCCGGTCATCGGGTGCGCCTTTTACCTGCTTTTGCACCTCCTGCCCTCCGGCCAGCGCGTCAGAAAACGCTATGCGGAGGCGGAGCGCGACGGCAGGGCCTCCTTTGACATGGCGGAGGCCTGCCCGCCGGAGGCGCTGGGTAAGTTCGGAAGCTGGATCAGGCTTGCGAAGTACCTCGTGGATTTTGCGGGCTTCCCGGCCTACGACAACACGAAAAGCGACTATTATTCGCCCGGCGAAGAATTCCTGCCGCACCTTTTGGAGGATCTGGAAAAGGCCGAGAAGTATATCTACATGGAATACTTCATCGTGGACGAGGGAAAGCTGACCGACGCGCTCTTCGACATTCTGGAGAAAAAGGCCCGAGAGGGCGTGGACGTCCGGCTTATGTACGACGACATCGGCTGTTTCATCACCCTGCCGCAGGATTTTGCCGAAAAACTCTCGCGCCGCGGCATCAACTGCGCCGTGTTCAATCCCTTCGTGCCCATCCTCACCAGCGTGCAGAATAACCGCGACCACAGAAAGATCACCGTCATCGACGGCAAGATCGCCTACACCGGCGGCCTCAATCTGGCTGACGAGTATATCAATGCCTATGAAAAGCACGGCTACTGGAAGGACGCGGCCATCCGCCTGGAGGGTGGCGCGGCGTGGAGCTTCACGGTAATGTTCCTCGAGATGTGGAGCCTCGCCACCGGGCGGGAATTTCAGAATCCCCATTCGCTTCCGATTTATGAGGAAGGGGAGAGAGTCCCGGGCGACGGGCTGGTGCTTCCCTACGCCGACAGCCCCCTGGACACCGAGACGGTGGGGGAGCACGTCTACATGGAGATGATCCACCACGCCTCCCGTTACCTCTATATCACGACTCCCTATTTCATTTTGGACGACGGGATGCTATCCGACCTCAAGCTCTCGGCCAAGAGCGGCGTGGACGTGCGCATCATCATGCCGCATATATGGGATAAAAAGTATGTCCACTTCATCACCCGTTCCTATTATAAGGAGCTGATCACGGCGGGGGTACGGGTCTACGAATACACCCCCGGCTTCATGCACGCCAAGCTCTTCGTCTCGGACGACGTGGCCGCCACGGTGGGCACGGTCAACCTCGACTACCGGAGCCTTTACCTCCATTTTGAGGACGGTGTGTTCCTCTACGGCGCGTCCGCGGTCGCGGACGTGAAGAAGGACTTCCTCGATACGCTCCTCGAATCGCACGAGATCACCCTGCGCGACTGTCGGGAGAAGCCCTTCATGCGGGCGCTTTCCGCCGTCATGCGCCTTTTCTCGCCGCTTCTTTGAGAAAAAGGGAAAGATGCCGAAAAACGGGATGAAGCACCGAAAAGTGGGTCAAAACCTCCGATCCAGTGGCACTTGAAACCTGTTTAAGCCGTCCGCCCCTCGCCGCACGGCTGTTTTTAACGACGCAAAACGAAACAGCGCCCTGAACCTCTCTTGCCCAAACGGGTTTAAAGGGCTAACAGAGTAGGAAGTATGTATCTTCCTGCTTTAGGGCGGAGGTCCGTCCTGGGAAGGTATATTATTTTTTTGATTACGGAGGAATACGGCTCATGCAGAATTTGCATCCCCTGGTGCAGACCTTGCTGCCGATCCTTACCGCCGTTATTTCCGCTGTCGTGTTTTTCTTCCTGGGCATCACCTTCCGCAAGAAGGTCGCCGAAAGAGAGATCGGCAGCGCTGAAGATGAAGCTACCCGCATTTTGAATGAGGCCATCAAGTCGGCCGAAGCCAAAAAGCGTGAAGCCATGGTGGAAGCAAAAGAAGAGATCCTGAAAAACCGCAACGAAGCGGAACGCGAGATCAAGGAACAGCAGCAGGACCTCAAAAAGCTCGAAAAAAGGATCCAGCAAAAGGAAGAAACTCTTGACCGCAAGATAGACAACGCGGAAAAGAAAGAAGAAACCCTCAATCGCAAGATCAAGGAGACCGAGGAGATCACCAAAGAACTCGCCGATCAGAAGCTCGCCGAGCAGGAGACCCTCGAAAAGATCTCCGGTTTCACCCGTGAAGAAGCCAAGAATTACCTGCTTGAAAGCCTCCAGCAGGATATCCAGCACGAGGCTGCTCTCAAGATCAAGGAAATGGACGCGCAGATCAAGGACAACGCCGACCGCAAGGCCCGCGAGATCATCTCTTATGCCATTTCCAAGTGCGCCGCCGATTACGTCGCCGAC
>JAKSPX010000002.1 GCA_024404415.1 Clostridia bacterium
GTTCGTGTCGTCCAGCGCGAGGCGTGCGCCGCTCTTGAAGTTCGGGGAGACGGGGCGCAGGGCGTAGGTATCGGAGGACGGGTATGTGGAGGAAACGTCGCGGAATTCCAACTCGAAATCGCGGTCGGCGCGCTTTTCGGTGGTGAGAGAGCCCTTGTACATGGTCTCCTCACGGTCAAGAAGCTCGAAAAGCGGCGTGAGGAAGGTCGCGTTGGTGCGTAATAGGCCATAAGCGGAAACAAGGCCGTTGATGCCTTGGGAAAGCCCGGTGATGGCGGCGACGTACTGGGCGATGGAACCGACGGGGTAAGCGCCCGCCCACGCCTTGAGGCAGACAAGCGCATAGGCAAGCCCGGTGAAGATCACCGCAAAGAGAGCGCCTACGCCGTGGAAAATGCCCATGGGTCCGCGCGCCAGACGGGCGATGGAACCGCGATATCCGAAGGCGCTTTGCGGGTCTTCCGGCTTGTAATTCGCCGCAGCCATACGGTCGAGGCGGTAGATACGGAAATCGGCGGCGTAGACTTTCTGTAAAAGCGTGAAAAAGAAATACCCGAAGCTGTTGTTGCCCTTGCGGGAGGCGGCGGCCTGACGCGCCCAGTAGCCGTCGGCAATGTTGTGGAAGACCGGGGAGAGGAAGGTCACAGCGCACATCAGAAGGAGAAGCCCTGATAAGATCCACGGGTTATTGAGCCACGCGAGGCGGCTTCCCTCCGGGACCCTGAGGGTGAAAAAGGTGACGCTCAAAAGCAATGCGCCCGCTATGCGGAAGAGGTGGCGGATCAGATCAATGAAGCGACCGAAGGTCATGCCGATCCCCCAACCGTTCCAGTTCAGGTTGCCGTAGATCCGTTCGGCGAGGTCGCGCACTTCGTTATTATCCACGTCGGCGTAATCGAGCGTCAGGAATTTGCGGTAGGGGATGTAAGAATAAAGATTCCACGCGACGGATTCGTATTTCCAGCTGATGATCGCGCCGGAAAGCGCTTGTAGAAAACCGCAGGCGGCGGTGACGGTGAGCGCCAGCAGGACGAGCCATTTGAGCCGGTCGGGATCCTGCGCTCCGGCAAGCTCGTTGACGATCTGCGCCGAGAAATAGGCGAGGACATAGGGAATGGCGCATTCCCAAAGCGAGCGAAGGGCGCTTATACCGAGAAAACCGGGGAATTCTTTGCGGATGATGCCCAGCACCCGGAGATTATCGCGGAAGGTCCTGATAAAGCCCGGTTTGGGTTCTTTTTTGGTTTTGTTTTTCAAAGCTTTTCACTCCTTATATGGTTGCTCTTGAAGCAGCAGACGCCCTTGGCTCCCTTGAAAGGGGAGCCGGCAGCCGTAGGCTGACTGAGGGGTCATGTGGAGAAGTGTAAGGATGTCGGCCGAGTAAAGCCCCTCTGCCGCGCCCTGCGGGCGAGGCATCTCCCCTTTCAGGAGAGACAAGTCCCGCTGCGGCGGGGAGAGGAGAAACGGGCAGACTTCACTCCTCACTCATTATAATACTGGCTCTGTACATCAAAGAGCTTCGCGTATTTTCCGCCCTTCTTCATCAGCTCGTCGTGCGAGCCTTCCTCGGCGATCACGCCGTCCTCCATATAGAGGATGCGGTCGCAGAAGCGGGTGGAGGCGAGACGGTGGGAAATGTAGACCGAGGTGCGTCCGGCGGTGAAAGCGTTGTATTTCTGGTAAATGTCGCTTTCGGCGATGGGATCGAGCGCGGCGGTCGGCTCGTCGAGAATGATGATGGGCGCGTCTTTATAGAGCGCACGGGCGAGTAACAGTCTCTGCAATTCGCCGCCCGAAAGCTCCACGCCGTCCTCTTCCACCTCGCGGCCGATGGTGGTGTCCAGCCCATGGGGAAGCGTTTCGACCTTTTCCCAGAGACCTGCCATGCGGAGCGTTTTTTTCACTTTCGGGAGGTCGATCTCGCTTTCGACCATGCTCTGCGCCACAATATTCTTTACCGGGTAGCTGATGGCCCAGATGTCCTGAAAAACGGCGGTGATGAGAGAATAATAGTCGTTGCGGTTATACTTGCGGATGTCCTCGCCGTTTAAGAACACCGTTCCCTCGGCCGGATCGGTCAGACCGCAGATGAGGCGGATGAGGGTGGTCTTGCCCGCGCCGTTGAGTCCGACGACGGCGATCTTTTCGCCCGGGTGCAGGGTGAGGTTTAAGTCATGAATGGTGTCGTGGTCAGCTCCGGGGTAACGGTAAGAGACGTGCCGCAGCGCGATCTCGTATTTCCCGTCGGCGGCGGGAGAGAGCTTTTCGCCCTCTTCAAAGCGGAAGACCTCGGGGAAATCGAGGTATTCGCGGATGCGGGAAAGGCTGATGCTCTGGCGGTGGAGGGTGCCGAAGCCGTCTAAAATGCCGACCAGCCAGGTGGTGAATCCGCCGACAGCGGCGAAGTAGAGGAGAAATTCTGCGACGGTCAGTTCTCCCCGGAGGGTCAGGGCGATCAGGTAGGCGTATGCCGCGCCGTTGCGGATAAGCTCCAGAATGAGGCGCGCAGAAGCGGAAAGCAGCCTCTTTTGCTCGGCTTTCCGCGAAAAGGTTTGGATATCGCCGAGCTTCTTTCGAAAAAAGCCCTCGGCAAAGGGGCGCATACCGAAGATCAGAAGATCCTTGGCGTAAGCGCGCTCCGTGGGGAGGCGGAGTGCCCACCAAAGGCCGCGCCACGCGTTTTCTTCCTCTTCCTTGTGTTTCTCCCGCCATGTGTCGGCGGCGTGCGTTGCAAGGTAGGAGATCACCGCCGTCAGAGAGACGATGAGGATGAGGAGGAGATTCAATCGGGAGAGCACGGTGAGGTAGAGCGCAAAGCACAAAAGGTTTTCAAAGAGTCCGCGAAGCGTGTTCCAGATACCTTCCGCCGCGCCGGAATTGGAGCCGATGGCCTCTGTAAAAAGATCATAAAGTCCGGTGAAGCGCTTGTCGGAGGTGTTGGGGTAGGAGGTGGCATGCGTTTTGTGGCGAATGTCCTCAATGATATCGCCGCGGATGTCAACGCGGGGGAAGAGGGTGTTGGCATCGAGGTAGTCCCGGAACCCCGCCGTGAGCATCAGCCCGAGGGTGAAAAGCGCAATGGTGAGGAAAAGCTCCGAAAGCGGCGCAGCGGAGGAGACCTTTTCCACGATCACCGGCGGCAGATAAAGGGAGAGCAGGTTGGTTCCGACGGTGCACAGCGTCAGAAATACGATCTGCCACAGGACGACCGGCCGGAATTTCGCCGCCCGCCGGATCATCCAGAAGCTATTCTGGAACATATTGTAGCGGTGCCTGGAGGTTTTCTCGAGGGGAGCTTCAGGGGTGGTTTCCAAAATGAACACGTCCTTTCTTATTACTCGGTTGAAAAACTGTGTTTTTCAACTGTCTTCTTGTGAGGACATCCTATCACAAAATCCCCCGCGAAACACATTTCGGGGACGAAACGTCGTTTCCGGGGGACGAATTGCAAAAGGGATGAATACTTGCTTACTTTTACTTCTCAAGGATATTTTTATCCAGCAGAAAATCGTAGATGTTGACGGTAAGAATACCGTTTTCGTCATAAGTTGCCGGCACAATATCCTTTGTTACAATGATTTTCTTGAATGAATCCTCGATTTTTCGAAACGGACGCGCCTCCTGCTCTTTCTTTTCCATATCAGGAATGGAATAGGCCGATTGAATATAATACCGCTTTGAGCCGAGATTGCAGACAAAATCCACTTCAAGCTGCTTTCTTGTGACCTTTCCTTCTTTGCTGCGCTCGGCAATCGGAACAACACCCACATCAACATGGAAACCCCGCATTTTCAATTCATTGTAGATGACGTTTTCCATTGCGTGCGTCTGCTCAAACTGACGAAAATTGATTCGTGCGTTTCGAAGTCCCAGGTCGGAGAAGTAATACTTTTTCGGTGATTCAATATATGCCTTGCCTT
Source organism: Clostridia bacterium (assembly GCA_024404415.1). GTDB lineage: Bacteria > Bacillota > Clostridia > Oscillospirales > QAMX01 > RUG11797. Next base: position 3,921 of record JAKSPX010000002.1, read on the forward strand.
TAATGTCGTACCTGTGAGCGGATTCAATGAGAAATGCGTCTTCAAGGCATCGAAGATATTTGTTGACGGTAACGGTTGTGATTTTGCTGTTTTTCATGGAGTGAAAAGCATTTTTTAACTTTTCCGGGTTGGTCAGGGAGCCGATTGCAGAGGATAAAATGTTTAAAAGATCCTCCAGTTCATCCTGCTTTTTCAACTTGTTGCGTTTGATAATATCGCGAATATATATCTCATCGAATAGATTCTGGAGAGTACGTGCCTTATCATTTTCATTTTGACGCAGGACAACAAGCGGGATACCGCCGTACATCATGTACTGCGTTAAGCCCTCGTATCTGTCACCGGGGAAAATCGACATAAATTCCGAAAAAGAAATCGGATATAATCGTATCTCATCCCCCCGTCCGGCAAATTCTGTGACTATATCGCTGGAAAGAAATTTGGCATTGCTTCCGGTGACATACACATCCATGTTGTCCTTGCGCAGGTATCCGTTCAAGACGCTTTCAAAACAATCAAGCATTTGGACTTCATCGAGCAGGAGATAATACATATTCATATCTTTGATTTGCGAGCGGATATAAGCCATGAACTTATCGGGATCGACTTTTTTATTCTCACGTTCGAGCTGGATCAGGTTTTCCCCGATCATTGCCAGATCATCAGCGGAATCGAATGCAAATCGGATGATATGATTTTCATTGACACCTTCGGCAATCAGATGATGATAGAAGATCGTATTCAAGAGATAGGACTTGCCGCATCTGCGAATGCCGGTAATCACTTTTATAAGCCCATTGCCTTTTCGGCTTATCAATGCAGAAAGATATGCGTCGCGTTTGATTTCCATACAGCACCTCAAATGAAGATTTCTGCAACAAATAGCATGTTTCTATATTACGTGATCTATACTATCATCCGTGATACCTTTTGTCAACACATATACTATAGAAAACTGTAACATGTTGCGAATTTCTATAGTACAAATTGGCGCCTGCTCATTTTTCCGCCTGCGGCAGTAATATCTCGGTGGTGAAGGCGCCGTCCTCGCTTGCGCGGGAGAGATAGCCGCCGAGGCGGTCGACGATGGCGTCGATGCGCATAAGGCCGAGGCCGTGGCCCTCACCCTTGGTGGTCTTGAAGAGGTTCCCGATCTTAGTCTGCTTTTTCACAGCGGTGAGGTTGGTAAAGGAGATATAGAGCTGGGTATTTTTCATATCCATGTAGACGCGGATGCTGCGCTCGCCCTCCGGGAGGGAAAGGCTTGCCTCGATGGCGTTGTCAAAGAGGTTCCCGATGATGGAGCAGAGGTCGATCTCCGAGATGGCGAGCTTCACGGGGATGTGCGCGTCGGCCTTGACGGTGATGCCCTTGGACTGGGCGAGGGAGATCTTGCTGTTCAATATGGCGTCGGCCATGGCGTTGCCGGTCTTGATGACGGTGTCCACCGTCTGCAGGTCGGTCTCCAGCATATCGAGGTAATCGCGCAGGGAATCGAGGTTGCCCTCGGCGGCGAGCGCCTTCATGGTCTGGATGTGACTGCGGTAATCATGCCGCCAGCCGCGCATCTTTTTATACATGGTGTCGACCTCGTGATAATGCGTTTCGAGGAGAGATGACTGATAGGCGGCGATGCGGCGGTCGATGAGGCGGGAATAGAACGACATAGTTTCACCCTCTTTCGATGATGGCGCGGTTCAGGGTCTCGTAAGCGCCGCGGGGGAGCGGGAGCGTGATGCCGCCGCGCAGGGTGACGTCGGTCCGGGTGGTGCGGCGCACCGCGTCGAGATTCACGATCATGGCGCGCCCGACGCGGATGAAGCGCTCGTCAAGCTCATTTTCAAAGTCGCCGAGCGTTTTTTTGACGGTGTAGTCCTCATGAGCGTGGACGGTGACGTAGTTTTGTTGCACGTCGAGGTAGGTGACGTCGTAAACAGGGATGCGCACCATTTCGCCGGAGAGCAGGAGAGTGAGGCAGCGCTCGTTTTTGGCAAGGTTTTCCGCCGCGCGGTCGAGCGTCTGGAAGAATTTTTCCTCCTTCACCGGCTTCATGAGGTAATGGAGTGCCGCGACCTCATAGCCTTCGGCAATGTAGTCGGAATAGCCGGTGATGAAGACGATCTCGACGGTCTTGTTCTCCTTGCGGAGCGCCTTGGCCATCTCCACACCGCTCATGCCCGGCATTTCCACGTCCAAAAGCAGAATGTCGAAGGTCTTTTCCTCGGCGTAACGGAAAAGGACAGCCTCCGCGGACGGAAAGATCTCATACGCTACGGCTTTTTCGCGTGCCGAAGCCCATTTCTCAAGAAGAGACGCGATAAACGCCGCGTCGCGTGGTGCGTCGTCGCAGATCGCAAGTCTGAGTGCCATCGTAAGACCTCCTTTTCCTCTTTTTTTCATCATATCATAAAATTCCGCGCTCCGCAAGTCCGCTTGACAAGTGGAAAGTTATTCCATATAATAATATCAATTCTAATGAAAAGAGGCACAACCATGAATAAAGAATGGTCTTTGGAAAAGTTATATAAGGGGTATGACGACCCGAAATTTGCGTCTGACGAAAAACTGCTGGACGAGAAGATCGCGGAATACGCATCTTTCGCCTCCGACCTCAAGGGCGACGCAAAGGAGCTTCTGAAAAAGGGCATCACGCTGACTGCCGAGATCGAGACGCTTGCGACCCTGCTTTTCTCCTACGCCGAGCTTTCCCAGTCGGTCAACACCTCGGACGCGCAGGCGGCCGCCATTTCGGGAAGACTTGCCCAGAAGCTCTCAGCCCTCGCCGCCCCGAAGACGGCATTCATCCGCTTTGTCGCGGGCGTCGAGAATTTTGACGCGGTCGTTAATAGCGATCCGCTCCTCAAGGAGCACGAATTTTACCTTTCCAACATCCGCGAGGCGGAAAAATACACCCTCTCGCCCGAAGTCGAGAAGGTCATCAGCCTTTATGAGATCAGCGGCTCCCGCGCGTGGGGCGATCTGCAGGGCTATCTGACCTCCACCGTCCCGGTCGAGTACGAGGGCGGCGTGACCAACCTTTCGGATATCCGCAACAAGGCCTACGACGGCGACGCGAAGGTCCGCAAGAGCGCCTACGAAGCCGAGATCAAGGCCTACGACCGCATCAAGGACGGCATTGCCTATTCGCTCAACTCCATCAAATTGGAGGTCATCAACCGCTGCAAACTCCGCGGCTACGATTCGCCGCTTGATGAAGCGCTCAAAAACGCCCACATGAAGCGCGAAACGCTGAATGCGCTCATCGGCGCCATGGTGGAATACCTCCCGAAGTTCTGGGAGTATCTCCGCGCCAAGGCAAGGCTTCTGGGGTATGAAAACGGCCTCCCGTGGTACGATCTTTTCGCGCCGCTGGAAGGCAACGACGAGAAGTACACCACCGAGGAAGCCAAGGATAAACTGGTCAGCCTCTTCTCTACCTTCGATCAGGAGGAAGCCGACCTCATCGCCCGCGCCTTCGACAACGCCTGGATCGACTTCTATCCCCACGAGGGCAAGGTCGGCGGCGCCTTCTGCGCAGGTATTCATCCCATAGGCGAAAGCCGCGTCCTGACCAATTACGACGGCGCGCTCGGTGACGTCGTTACCCTCGCGCACGAATTGGGTCACGCCTTCCACGATTATTGCCTCAGAGAGAACAGCATCCTGAATCTCGACGTCTCCATGCCGGTTGCCGAGACCGCTTCCACCTTCAACGAGGTCGTCGCCATGAATGCCGCCATCTCATCGGAAAAGGATCCCATCGCCCGCCGTGCCCTCATCGAAAGCCAGCTCATGGACGCCGCGCAGATCATCTGCGACATTTATTCGCGCTATCTCTTTGAGTCCGCCGTGTTCGAAAAGCGCGCCGACGAGTTCCTCTTCCCGGACGCCCTCTGTGACATCATGCTGGACGCCCAGAAGAAGGCCTACGGCGACGGACTGGATCAGACCTGCCTCCATCCCTATATGTGGGCCTGCAAGTCGCACTACTATTCCGGCGGCCTCAGCTTCTATAACTTCCCCTATGCTTTCGGCGGTCTCTTTGCGCGCGGCCTTTATGCCAAATACCTCAAGGAAGGCCCCTCCTTCGTTCCGCTTTACAAGAAGCTGCTCAAGGCCACCGGCACTACCACGGTCGAGGGTGCGGCGCGCATAGCGGGTATCGACCTGACCGACAAGCAGTTCTGGATGGATTCGCTCCAGATCCTCGCCGACGAGATCGACGAATTCGTGAAGCTCTGCAATATCTGAAGATAAATCAGAAATCATTTCCGAAAGGGGAAAAATACCGTGAAAAAACGGCTTTACCGTGTTCCTATGCGTGACGGCACCGAACTGGTGACGTGGGTGTCGCTTCCCGGAGACGGAACGGGGAAATACGATGTCATTCTGATCCGCAACCCTTACGTGGAAGCGCCGCCGGAAGATACGCCTTTTGAGACCGAAGCGGAGGATGATGCATTTGCCCGGAACGGTTTTGTATTCGTTATGCAGCACTGCCGCGGACGCGGCGGAAGCGACGGGGATTTCATTCCCTTCTGCCGCGAAAAAGAAGATGGCCTTGACGCCATTGCCTGGATCGAAAAACAGCCGTGGGCAAAGGATATCTATCTCATGGGCGGCAGTTATCTCGGCTACGTGCAGCTTGCCATGCTGGCAGACCTCCCTGAATCGGTCAAGGGCGCCTACATGGCGGTCATGACCAACAGCGCGGAAAAACTCAATTTCAAAAACGGCGTGCTCAAGGCCGATATCTGTGCTATCTGGTATCTGGGGATGTATCACGCCTGGGATCTTGTGCACAAGGATCCTTACAAGAGCTACGAAGAAGAATGGTTCAAGAATCCCATGTCGGAATATGGCCGCCGCGTCTGGGGCTACGACGTGGAGCCCTTCAACAATGCCTTCACCAAGTGGGATGATCCGGTGCTTTCGAAGGATTACGGCATGCAGGCACTTGACGCCATGAGAAAATGCCGGATCCCCATCGTCATGGAGACCGGTTGGACCGAGCCCTTCTTCAACGGCACCTGGGAGATGTGGAAGGAGCTTCCGGAGGAGATCCGGGAAAAATCGGCCTTCCTTGTCGGTCCGTGGAGCCATGGCCCGGTCATCCCGGAGAACTGGCCTTATCCGTTTGAAAACGCGGAGTACGACGAAATAACCGCTATTATCGACTGGAGCGACCATATCCGTTACGGCAACCCCTCGAGATTCCTCAAGGAAGGGTATATCAAGTATTATGAGGTGGGCAAAGCCTCCTGGGCATTCGCAAAGGACTGGCCGGAGGGTGAAACCAAGTCGAATTGGTATCTCGGAAAAGGTGGCCTCACCGAAGAAAAACCCGCAGAGGGCGAAGTCAGTTACGACGCCGATCCTCTGAACCCCGCGTCCTTCCCCGGCGGCCCCTGCACCTTTGCCACGGGAGAGGTCGGCTTCGCAAAGCAGCCGGAGCCGAATTTCCGCGACGACGTGAAAAGCTTCCTCTCTGCGCCGCTTAAGGAAGAACTCCATGTTGCGGGGCGGATCGGAGCCGCATTGGAGGTCTCTACCGACCGCGACGCGACCATGTTCCTCATCCGCGTCTCCTGCGTGACCGAAAAGGGCGACGCGGTGCCCATGCAGGACTGCCCCGTCATCCTGAAGGAGACCACACCGGGCGAGAAGATGAAGGTCGAATTCCTCACCGACCCCATCGTCTGGACGCTTCACAAGGGCGAACGTATCCGCCTCGACGTTGCGTCGGCCGACGCGCATTCCTACCGGGTGCACACCAATGTCCGCGGCGACTGGTTTGCCGCGCGCGATACCGCCGTGGCGCACAACACGGTGTATTTCGGCGAGAGCGTCCTTACGCTGCCGACCGTTATGGAATAATCGCGGCAATGACAAGCGAGTTTTAGTAGCCCCTACTCACAATCGACCGATCATATTTTGAAAGAAAGAGGAAACTCTCATGAAAAAACTGCTTTGCCGCGTTCCCATGCGCGACGGCACGGAACTGGTGACCTGGGTGACGCTTCCGGGCGACGGAACGGGGAAATATGACGTCACTCTGATACGCACGCCTTATGTTGAAGCGCCGCCTGCCGATACGCCGGAGGTGGCCGATCTGCCGGACGACGGTATTGCCCAAAGCGACATTGCCGTTGTTACGCAGCACTGCCGCGGGCGCGGCGGAAGCGACGGAGATTTTGTTCCCTTCTATCGGGAAAAGGAAGACGGACTGGACGCTATTGCCTGGGTCGAAAAACAACCGTGGGCAAAAGATATCTATCTCATAGGCGGCAGTTATCTCTGCTACACACAGCTTGCTGTGCTTGCAGATGTCCCGCCGTCGGTCAAGGGCGCTTATCTGTCAGTCATGACCAACTCCTGGCAGCAGTTCGGCTTCAAAAACGGCGTGTTCAAGCCCGACGTCGTGGCGTTTTGGTATACCATGATGTACCATGCGTGGGAGCTGGTGAAGGGCGATCCCGTTAAGAGCTTTACGGAAGAATGGCTCAAAAATCCCTTGTCGGAATACGGCCGCCGCGTCTGGGGACGTGATGTGGACTGCTTCAACAGTTTATTTCTTTGGAAAGACGATCCCTCGCTCTGCAAGGATTATTTCCTGCAGGCGGCGGATTCCATGAAGAAATGCCGCATCCCGATCGTTATGCAGACCGGCTGGAGCGAGCCCTTCCTCAACGGTACATGGCAGATGTGGAAGGAGCTTCCCGAAGAGATCCGGGAAAAATCTGCCTTCCTCGTCGGCCCGTGGAGCCATGGCCCGATCATCCCGGAAAGCTGGCCTTATACGTTTGAAAACGTGGACTACGAAGGGGCACGCGAGATCATCGACTGGATCGACCACATCCGCTATGGGAAACCCTCCAAATTCCTCAAGGAAGGCCATATCAAGTATTATGAAATCGGAAAGGCCACCTGGGCTTACGCCAAAGACTGGCCGCAGGGCGAGAACCGGTCGAATTGGTATCTCGGTGAAAACGGCCTGACCCGGGAGAAGCCTGCTTTGGGTGAAGTCAGCTACGACGCGGATCCTCTGAACCCCGCGTCCTTCCCCGGCGGCCCCTGCACGCTTGCCTCAGGGGAAATCGGGTTTGCCAAACAGCCTGAGCCGAATTTCCGCGACGACGTGAAAAGCTTCCTCTCCGCGCCGCTGGAAGAAGAGATCGACGTGGCGGGCAGGATCGAGGCCGAACTGGAAGTCAGCACCGACTGCAGCGCGACCATGTTCCTCATCCGCGTCTCCTGCGTGACCGAAAAGGGTGATGCAGTGCCGATGCAGGATTGGCCGGTCGAATTGAAGGAGACCACGCCGGGTGAACACATCAAGGTGCACTTCGCTGCCGATCCCATCGTCTGGACGCTTCGCAAGGGCGAACGCATCCGTCTCGACGTCGCGTCAGCCGACGCGCATGCCTACCGCGTGCATAATAACGTCCGCGGCGACTGGTTCACCATGCGCGACACCGCCGTGGCGCACAACACGGTGTACTTCGGCGAGAGCGTGCTTTCTCTGCCGACGAAATAAGCGAAAAAAGTCTAAAAAGGATCACCTCCGCATAGAAACTACGGAGGTGATCTTTTTTGCTGTCGCTTTTGTCAACTCTTTTTCTCCACCGGTTTTTCACCGGGCTGGGCCTTGCACATGAATCGGGCTTTCCCAAACCTCTGACGGCTGCAGAAGAAGCACATTATCTGGAAAGAAAGGCGGCGGGCGATGAGGAGGCGCGGAACAAGCTGATTTTACACAACCTGCGCCTGGTGGTGCACGTCGCAAAAAAATACTATTCGCAGACCGGCGAGCAGGATGATCTCATCTCTATCGGCACCATCGGTCTGATCAAAGCGGTGGATTCCTATGACCCCACCAAAAAGATCAGGCTTGCCACCTTCGCCGCGCGCTGCATCGAAAACGAGATCTTCATGTACTTCCGCCGCGTGAAGCGGCAGGGCGTCGAGGTGAGCTTACAGGAGACGCTGGAGACCGATAAGGACGGGAACACGCTCGAGATCATGGATACCCTGAGCTACGAGGAGGATCTCCCGGAAAAGCTCGGCATCGAGGAGCAGGTAAAAAGGCTGGAGGAGGAGCTTGACCGGGTGCTCGACGAGCGGGAAAAATTCATTGTCATGCGCCGCTACGGCCTGCGCGGCCACCGGACGATGACCCAGAGGGAGCTTGCTGCCCTCTGCGGCATTTCGAGAAGCTACATCTCCCGCATCGAAAAGGGGGCACTGAAAAAGCTCCGGCAGGCCATGGAAGGATAAAAATACGCGCTCCTTAGGGAAAGGAGCGCGTAATAGTTTATGCGTTGAGGCTGCCTTTGTTTTTGAGTAGCGTTTCCTTGATGCTCCAGAGCTTTTCGCTGAGGTCGACGTAGAAGATGTGCGGGTTTTCGAATCGCTTGACCTCGACCCAGAGGCGGGAGAGCTCTTCCTCGCAATAGGCACGGATCTCCTTCACCGTCGGGAGCTTGTAGACCAGCTTGCCGCCCTTGTAGATGGGGACCAGCATTTCGCGGGCGGTGAAGTTTTCAAGCTTTTTGGTTTTCCATGTGTGCTCGGGGTGGAAGATGGTGTAGGGGCCGTTGGATGGGTCGATGACCTCGTCGTGGAGGGTCAGCACGTCCGCGACCGCCTCGCCGTCCTCGCCGTAAAGCCGCCAGACCTTCTTGAAGCCGGGGTTGGTGATCTTGGCGATGTTTTCGGAGAGCTTGATCTTGGGGATGATGTTGCCCTTTTCGTCTTCCACGGCTGCGAGCTTGTAGACGCCGCCGAAGACCGGCTCGCTCCGGGAGGTGATGAGCCTTTCGCCAACGCCGAAGGAGTCGATGCAGGCGCCCTGATTCAGAACGTCGCGGATGAGGAATTCGTCCAGCGAGTTGGAAATGACGATCTTTGCGTCGGGGAAGCCGGCGTCATCCAGCGCTTTTCTCACCTTTTTGGTGAGGTAGGCGATGTCGCCCGAGTCGATGCGGATGCCCAAAGGCCGGTTGCCGGAGGGCACGACGACTTCCTTGAAGCAGCGGATGGCGTTGGGAAGGCCGCTCTGCATGACGTCGTAGGTGTCGATCAGGAGCAGGCAGGAGGAGGGGTAGGCTTTCGCGTAGGCGGCGAAGGCCTCGTACTCGGTGTCGAACATCTGCACCCAGGAGTGCGCCATGGTGCCGGAGGCGGGAACGCCGAAGTCGCGGTCGGTGATGGCGCAGGAGGTGGAGGCGCAGCCGCCGATGTAGGCGGCTCTCGCTCCGTAAATCGCGGCGCTGTAACTGTGGGCGCGGCGCGCGCCGAATTCGGCGACCGGGCGGCCGTTTGCGGCGCGGACGATGCGGTTGGCCTTGGTGGCGATCAGCGACTGGTGGTTGATGGTGAGAAGCAGCATGGTCTCGAGCAGCTGGGCTTCCAGAACCGGGCCGCGCACGGTGAGGATGGGCTCGCCGGGGAAGATGATGGTGCCCTCCGGCATGGCCCAGATGTCGCAGGTGAACTTGAAATGGCGGAGGTAGTCGAGAAATTCCTTTGAGAAGATCTTTTTGGAGGTGAGGAAGGCGATGTCCTCTTCCGAAAAGTGCAGGTTTTCGATGTAGGAGACCACCTGCTCAAGCCCGGCCATGATGGCGAAGCCGCCGTCATCGGGCACGCGGCGGAAAAACATATCAAAATAGGCGATGCGATTTCCCATGCCGTTCTCGAAATAGCCGTTCATCATGGTCATTTCGTAGTAGTCAAAGAGCATGGTCAGGTCGATGCCGTTCATGAGGTTATCCATAAAATGCGCTCATTCCTTTCAGAAAAGGGAATATCAGAGAAGCGGGATGATGGTCAGGAACCAGGAGACGTTCAGAAGCAGGGCGATCACCAGCGTCATCACAGCCATGGTGTTGCCGGTGGAGCCTGCGTCGCCTTTGCCCTGATAGGTGCGGCGGGCAAACCCTATGGCGACCTTGTCGACAAGGAACATCACGAAGACGCCTAAAAGGCCCTCCATCGAGAAAAAGATCACGTCGAGGCTGGTCTTGGCCACGTTGATGCTCGGGATGCCGAGCTCATCGTATTTCACCGGCAGCGTATCGGGCAGCATCGGCAAGAGGATGAGGGAGGTGAGGAGCGGCACGGCGGCGGCGATCCAGGCGATGATCAGGATGACCCGGCGGAAGAGGTTTTTCTTCGGCGCTTTCATCGGCTCTTTGGGCTGGTTTTCGGACATGGGGATGCCTCCTTTGCGGGCTTTCGGGAAAAGGCTTGATTATTTCATGCGGAAGTCGATATTCTTCGGAAGGGTGCTGTTCTGCTTGATCCAGTCGAGGAAGGAAGCGGTGACCTTGATGTTGCGCTCCTTGGCGGCCTTGAGGGCGGTGTAATAATACCAGAGCTCGGAGAGCAGCACCTCGCCCTCGCGGACGTTGACGAAGTTGCGGTCGAAGAAGCCGTCCTCACAGAGCTCGGTCTCGCCGATGGCGAGGGAAGCGGAGACAGCGCTTATCATGACCCGCTCGTCGTCCTTATATTCCTCGGGGAGGGATTTGAAGACCTCGTAGGCCTTTTCGTGCTTTTTCTGCGCGACGAGAAGCTTTAAGTATTCCTGCGCAAAACCGACGTCGGTGAAGCCGAGGGAGAAGGCCTCGTCGTAATAGGCTTCGGCCTTGTCCTGATCGCTTTCGAGGACGGCCAGCGCGCGCAGAGCCCAGATATTGGACTTCGCTTTGACCGATTTCTTGAAGAGGCGGATGGCTTCCTCACGGTCGGGCACTTCGGCGGCGATAACGCCGAGCTGATAGTTCTTCTGCCAGCTCTCGGGAGAGGCGATCAGTGCTTCACGGACGCGGCTGTCGATGAGGTAGGAGGCGGGATCGGTGTCGGGAAGCGCACCGTTATCCAGAAGAGCGATCCAGTAATTCTGCTGATCGGTGATGGATTCCTCGGGGAAGAAGAAGCCTTCGGGCATGGATTCGCCGGCGGCTTTGCGCATACGCGCTTCGAGCGCGCCCCAGCCGGAGCCCATGTGCAGGACTTTTTCGGGAGAACGCTTGCCGAGGATGGAGAACTTGCCGTGGAGGCCATAGAGCTTGGCGGGAGAGATGCGGGTGTGCAGTTCGTCGTCGAGGTAGGCGCAGGCGGCGTTCCAGTCGCGGTCATGGAGCTTGGTGGCGTCGCCGGTCAGACCGCCGAAGGCCGTGGTGAATTCCCACTCGCTCTTGGCGGGCATGATGAGGCCGTGGCGCTGGGAACGGCCGATGCCGGCCTGGATCTCGATATAAGAGCCGCCGCCCTCTTCGGAGAGGAATTCCTTCCATCTCCAGCCGCCGGGACGGTCGCCCCAGCAGAAGACCTTGCGGTAATGGAGAAGCGAGGTGGATTTTTCAAAGGTCACGCTGCCGTCTTCGTAGGCCGCGGCCTCCCAGGGGGTCTTGACCTCCTTGGGGATCTGAACGAAGAAGTCGTTGGACTGCTTCATGTTGAGGGTGTAGGAATAGTCCTTGGGGCCGAATTCCGGGAAGTACGGCATGTCGCCCATGGCGTTGATGCCGTTTTCGGGGCGGTTATACATGGCGCGCGAGCCGTTCATCAGGACGCGGGTGGAGGAATCCTCCGGCACGGCGGTGGTGGACCACCAGTACATCGGGGAATCGTAGGGGTTGTCGTTCACGATGCGCACGTAGACGTAGAGCTCGCGGCTGCCCTCGGGAAGATGGAAATCGACCTGCCAGAAGAGCTTTTTCTGACGCTCGAATTCATAAATGCGGAAGAATCGCTCGTCGCCGTTGCCGATGACTTCGGCGCAGAACATCGGGGAGCAGGTGGTGAAGGTGTGGCCGACCTGGCTGATGTTCCATTCCACACCGCCGGAGAGCCATGCGTCGCGGATGGCGAGGTTGGCGGGCTGGATGACCGGGTTGCGGAAGAGGAGTTCGCGTTCCTGATCCTTGTCGTAGAGAGAATAGAGCCTTCCGCCGTAATCGCAGAGGATGGTGGCGCGCAGGTGGTCGTTTTCGAGGAGAACGGCCTTTAAGGGCTTTTTCACCCGGTTGCGGTCGTAGCGGTCCTGCATCAGGTAGGGGAGCACGCGCTTGCCGCCGTTCTTGCCGAGGAGATAGGCCTCTTCCTCGGTGAAGGTCTCGTCATAGGGGAGATGGGCGTCGGGATCTTCCGCACGGAAGGCGGGAAGCGGGTTTTCACCGCCGAGATCGGCGCTCGGAAGGATGATTTCCGTATATTGGATCTGCATAAAACGACCTCTTTTCTTTCAAGCCGGATTTGGCATATAACTTATCAACAGTATACACGATTTTCGGAAAAAAGACAATATCCGACGAAAAAATAAAAATCCGATGAAAAGAAAGATTTTTTTCTTTACAAGAAGCCGCAGAATGAGTATAATAAATAAAGCATCCGCGGAAGTTTCCGGCGGGGGAGTTTCATCTCCGGGGGCCGTCAGTGACGATAAACGCGGGCAGAAAAGCGGTTACGGAAAGGAAAAAGTCACCATGAGTCAGGAGATCAATGTTCAGGTCAGCGGCAAAACCGTCCGTCTGGACGATCAATATGTTTACGAAGCCAAGCTTCTTTATAACGAGGCGGCGTCGCTTGTCAAAGCCGCCCAGGAAGCGCCCGTCATCAGCGATGAGCAGGTGGAAGCGGATATGGACGAAGCCGCGGCCGCGAAACACTACCACGGCGTCGGCGCCATCATTACCTTCAGCCTCTTCTTTGCCCTCGGCCTTGCGTCGCTTGCCCTGCCGCTTGAGCCCTTCCTTTCCCGCGCGCCGATCTGCGGCGTTTTCGTCGGCATTGGCGGCATCATCCTCTTTTCCTACCTTCTGAGAAGCGACAAACGCGCGGAAAAGAAGGAAACCTATCAGAACATCCTCGCTTCCTACGGCGTTGACGACATTGACGACATTCCCGCCGCCGCCGATGAGCGCAAGGAAAAAGATCAGAAGAGCCGTGAGGCTTTTGAAAAGCTCCTCACCTTCATCCGCTACGCCAATCCCGCGGCGGAGACCCCTGCGGACTGCGAACTGACCATCACCACCCTGGAACGCCTTCTGAAGCAGGGTGTGTGACATGAATGTCGGCGAAATTCTCGCGCTCTATCGTGTGCTTGGGAGCCTGACGCCCATCAGGGCCGACTGCGGGGAGCTCTGCGAGGCGGCATGCTGCAAGGGGAGCGACGAGGACGGCATGCTTTTATTGCCGGGAGAAGAAAAGCTTCTTCGCTTTTCGCCCGATCTGCGTCTGAAAACAAGTCAGAACGGCAGAGCCTACGCCGTCTGCAACGGAAAATGCGTTCGCGTGCTGCGCCCGTTTTCCTGCCGCATCTATCCGCTTGCCATTCTGAAGGATGGTGACAATGTGCGCATCGTCGCTGACCCGCGCGCGAAATACACCTGTCCGCTTCTGAAAGCGCCGGAATACATCGACCCGGATTTCGTGCGCGCCCTGAGAAAAGCGGGAAAGCTCATGATGAAAAGTGCGTCCGGCAGGGCGTATCTGGATTTGCTTGCGGAAGAGCTCCGCGCCTACTACCGTTTTACCGGAAAATAAAGTAACGCTCCGCCTTTTCTTCGGCGGAGCGCCTTTGCATCAGACGAAAATAAGGAGATGAGGTCATGGTTGCCAATATCGCGTCGATCGGTCTCTGGGGGATCGAGGGCTACCGCGTGGAGTGCGAATGCGATCTCTCGGGAGGGCTCCCGACCTTTGAGGTCGTCGGCCTGCCGGATGCGGCGGTCAAGGAATCGCGCGACCGCGTGCGTGCGGCCATCCGCAACAGCGGCTTTGAATTCCCCATGCGCCGCATCACGGTCAATCTGGCCCCTGCGGATATGCGCAAGGAAGGCCCCATCTACGACCTGCCCATCCTGCTTTCCATCCTCCGCTCGTCCGGCAGACTGGAAGCCCTGCCGGAGGGCGCCTGCTTTGTCGGTGAACTCTCGCTTTCCGGCGAACTGCGGCCGGTGACCGGTGCGCTGCCCATGGCAATGGCCGCGGCGGAGGCGGGCATGAAACGCATCTATCTGCCCAGAGAAAACGCGCCGGAGGCGGCTTACGCCGAAAATATCGAGGTCTACGGCATAGATAAGGTCAGTACATTGATCGAGCATATCAATAACGGCCGCGAGCTGCGCCCCGAGGAACCGCGCGAGGCCGGTGAACGAAGCAAGCACCTGCCGGATTTCGCCGACGTCAAGGGTCAGCTTACCGCGCGGCGCGCCGTGGAGATCGCCGCGGCGGGCAGACACAATATCGTTATGATCGGGCCGCCGGGCGCCGGAAAAAGCATGATTGCCGCCCGCATCCCCTCCATTATGCCGGAACTCACGCGCGAAGAGGCGCTGGAATGCACCAAAATCCACTCGGTGGCGGGCCTGACCGGCCATTCGTCGCCGCTCATCACGGTGCCGCCCTTCCGCGCGCCGCACCACACCGTCTCTTCCGTCGGTCTTTCGGGCGGCGGAACGGTACCGCGCCCGGGTGAGGTGGCGCGCGCGCACACCGGCATCCTCGTCTTGGCCGAGCTTCCCGAATACAAAAACGAGGCGCTCGAGATCCTGCGCCAGCCACTGGAAAACGGCAGTATCACCATTTCCCGCGCGGCGGGAAGCTGCAGTTATCCTTGCTCCTTCATGCTGGTCTGCGCCATGAACCCCTGCAAGTGCGGCTGGTACGGCCATCCGACCCACCCCTGCACCTGCCGGGAGGACGCCAGAAAACAGTATATTTCCCGCATTTCCGGCCCGCTTCTGGACCGCATCGACATGCACATCGTCGTTCCGGCGGTCAAATACAACGACCTGAATAACAAACGGCCGAGCGAATCCAGCAAGTCGATCAAAATGCGCGTGGTGGAGGCCCGCAAACGCGCCGAGGAACGCGGCTTTTCCTCCAACGCCGCCATGCACGCGTCGGACATCCGAAAATACTGCGTGCTGGATCAGGCGGGCAGCACCATCCTCGAAGCGGCCTTTGAAAGGCTTGGCATGACGGCGCGCGGGCACGACCGCATCCTGAAGGTCGCCCGCACAATCGCCGATCTCGCGGGGAGCAAGGATATTCAGGTCAATCACGTCGCCGAGGCCATCCAGTATCGCTGCCTCGACAGAGAAAACTTCTGAAACGGCAAAAATGAAGACGGTTGAAGGATTTTACCTTTCAACCGTCTCTTTTTTTATTTGTTCTTGCCGTACCGAAGCGAGGACCAGAGCAGGATAATGATCTGCCCCGGGATGCCGAGCAGGAAAAGAAGCCAGAAATTGATGCCCGCGGCGAGCAGTGTGAGATAAAGCGAGGTCAGAACCGCCCACATCAGAAGGGACACGATGAGGTAATTGCGCTTGCGGTCAAACCAGATGACGTTGAAGACCAGCCAGACGACCAGCGAGAGCGGCACGGCGTAGAGAAAGACCAGCCAGTGCCAGGAGGCATATTGCTTTGCCGCGTCCAGCGAAATGAAGACCAGGGTCGCGATCAGCCACACGAAGAGGATGCTCATGCCGGTGATGGCGGCGTGGTTGCGGATGACGCGCTTTCTCTCGGGCGCGGGAGCGGGGGCGGCGTCAGGCGCATGGCGGGTAACGAGGTAGTCAAGCGTCACGCCGAAGCGCCGGGCAATGCTCAGTAAAACCGTCACGTCGGGAAGCGAGTCGCCGCGCTCCCACTTGGAAACGGCTTTATCGGTGTAGTTGAGCTCTTCGGCGAGCTGGCCCTGCGTCAGACCGTTTTTCTGGCGGAGAGCGGTGATATTATCCGCGATGATGATCTTGATGTCGTTCATGGCCTGATTTTAACCGAGGTCGGGGGTATCGGTGAAGAGGATGGAGGCTCTGTCGCTTCCGTCGGTCTCGAAGACGATGATCTCGTTTTCGCCCTTTTTGAGCATTGGCGCCGGGCAGTAAAGGGTCTTCTGCGGGCCCGCGTCGTTATAATAGCGGCCGAGGTTGAAGCCGTTGACCATCACAAAGCCGTGGTGGAAGCCGTCGAGGCGGATGAAGGTGTCCTTCGGCTCCTCATTGATCGTCAGGGACCCGCGCAGGAAAGCGGAGCCCTCGAAAGCACCGTTGTTTTTCTTGTAGGGGATGCCCTTGAGGGAATCGGCGGTCATGGGAAGCGGGTACATATCCCAGCCGTAGTGATTCTGCTGGCCGAAGCGGATGCCCACCATGCCCTTGTGGTCAAACATCTCGGGGCCGTAGTTGATGCGGCCCATGTTTTCGACCAGAATGTCCATTCTGACCGATTCGTCAAAGCCGAGTTTGACGGTGACCTCGTCCTTGCGGCGGTCGCGTTCCCAGATGCCTTTTTTCTCGCCGTCCATGTAGATGACGGCGCGGTCGTGCAGAGCGGCAGCTTCCAGCTTCATTTCTTCGCGTGGGCCGCGGACGACGGTGGAATAGAGGGTAAAGCCGAAGTCCTGCCCGAGGGCTTCCTGCCACATGGGGGCGGCGGCGTGGTGAGGAGAGGCGATCTTATCGACGACGTCCAAAAGATCGGCCTTTTCGGTGAACTCGAGAACACCGTAGGCCGCCTTTTCGCTGTTCTTGACGGTGAGGGGCGGGAGCTCGCCGAAGAATTCCTCGTTGATCTTCCGCACGGCATAGTAGGCCGGAGTGAGGTCGCCCGCCTCGCTCAGAAGCGCGTTATAATCGTAGCTGGTGATGGTCGGCTCGTAGGCGTCATGATGGTTGGCACCGTTCATGAAGCCGAAGTTGGTGCCGCCGTGGAACATATAGAAGTTGAGCGACGCGCCGGATTCCAGCATATCGCGGAAAAGACCGGCCAGCTCGTCGGCCTCGCGGACGTGGTGCTCTTCGTACCAGTGGTCAAACCATCCGCACCAGTATTCGCCGCACATCAGAGGCTGATCCTTGCGGAATTTTTGGAGCATGGCGAAGTTTTCCTTCGGGTTGGAGCCGAAATTGGCCACGCACAGGCGGTCGGGAAGGGTGCCGCCGCCGAGCATCCAGAAGCAGGGGCCGTCGGAGGTGAAGAGCGTGACGTCCACGCCGCATTCGCGGTAGATCTCCTCCACGGCGCGGAGGTATTCCTTGTCGTTGCCGAAGGAGCCGTATTCGTTCTCTATCTGCACCATGATGACGTTGCCGCCGTGGGTGGAAAGGCGCGGGGTGACGATCTCGAAGAGGGCACGATAGTAAGGACGCACCTTGGAAAGGTAAAGAGGATCGTTGCAGCGGATGGCCATGTTTTCATAGTTCAGAAGCCAGGAGGGAAGGCCGCCCGCCTCCCATTCGCTGCAGATATAGGGGCCGGGGCGGAGAATGACGTTGAGGCCGAGAGATTTGGCTTCGTCGATGTAGGCGGCGAGATCCAGCATGCCCGAAAAATCGAATTCATCCTCACACGGCTCGTGAAGATTCCAGCAGGTGTAGGTTTCGACCGTGTTGAAGCCGCATTCCTTCAGTTTTAAGAGGCGGTCGTGCCAGTAGGCGCGGGGGATGCGGAAATAGTGCATAGCGCCCGAAACGATGGTGTAAGGTTTGCCGTCCATGAGGAAGGACGAGGCGTTGTAGGTGAGAATGCCCATAAGTTATCCGGCTCCTTTGTGTTTTTGTGGAAATAACTCTATCATATCCGGCGAAAAAATGCAAGTGAAAAAGGAAGACTTATCCATAATGAAAAGTGATGGGAATTATGCCAATTACGC
Organism: Clostridia bacterium; assembly: GCA_024404415.1. Classification (GTDB taxonomy): domain Bacteria; phylum Bacillota; class Clostridia; order Oscillospirales; family QAMX01; genus RUG11797. The sequence goes on from JAKSPX010000002.1 coordinate 21,592, forward strand.
AAAATACCGGAGGATTCTACTGCCGGTAGAGCGGCATTTCGGGACTCTCCTGCGCGGGAAATTACGGTAGACGACATAAATGAAACGGTAGGTTGCTATTTTCTGCCCTTTTGAGGTATGCTAAGAATACCGGGAACGAAAGGAGCAGACTTCATGCAGAGCAAATTTCTTTTATCATGCGAATCCACCGTTGACCTCCCTTATGACTATGTCGCGGGGAGGGATATCAGCGTCTTATTTTATACCTATACATTCGGGGACGAAGAGCTGACCGACGACATGGGGCGCGACGAGGAAGCCCTGCCGGGGTTTTATAAAAGGCTCCGAAAAGGGGAGATCCCCGTGACTTCGCAGATCAACACCGCGACTTACGAGGCGTATTTTGAAGACCTGCTCAAAAAAGGCGACGTATTGCACATCGCGTTCGGCTCCGGCATGACCTCTTCGGTCTATCGGGCCGAAAAAGCGGCGGAAAACTTGCGTGAAAAGTACCCGGAAAGGCGCATCACGGTCATAGATTCGCTCTGCAGTTCGGCGGGATACGGCATGCTGGTCGATTCCGCGGCCGATCTGCGTGACGCGGGAAAGAGCATGGAGGAGACGGAGGCGTGGCTCCTCACCATGCGCACAAAAGTGCACCACCAGTTTTTCTCCACCGATCTTACCTATTTCCGCCGCAGCGGGCGGATGTCGGGCCCGGCGGCCTCGGTCGCGGCGATCCTGAATATCTGTCCTTTGATGCACCTCGATAAAAGCGGGCACATCGTCGCCTACGACAAGGTGCGCGGACGGAAGAATGCCGTGAAGGAGACCGTGAATGCCATGGCGGCGCACGCGGAGGGCGGAAAAGATTATGAGGACAAGTGCTTCATCGTGCATTCGGATTGTATCAGAGAGGCGGAATGCCTCCGGGAGGAGATAATGAAGACCTTCCCCAAACTCGAAAGCGTGCCGGTCTACCCGATCGGGACCATCATCGCCTCCCATTCCGGCCCCGGCACCGTCGCGGTCTTCTTTTACGGGGACGAACGGGAGAAAAAGTGAATGAAAACGGCTTCCGGACGAGTCCGGAAGCCGTTTGGTTTTAATCTTCTGATGTGAGGCGTAATCCCGCAGTGTCGGTGACGGGGAGGGAGAAGAGGATGGAACCGGCCTTGCTTTCGACACCGGCATCACGCATGATGGTCTTCATCATGTCGTTTTTCTTGTCGGTGCGGGTCACGATGAAGATCACGTCCTTTTCGGCTGCGAGGGAGATGCCCATGAACTGTTCGGCTTTCTCCATGCCGCTTCCCTTGGCGTGCAGAATGGTGCCGCCTCCGGCTCCGGCTGAGCGCGCGGCGTCCATGACCATGTCGCTGTACCCCTGATTGGCGATGACCACTAAAAGTGAATAGGCGGTGTCTTTCATGTGCGATTCCTCCTCCTTTTCATATCCCTGCCCGGTGGTCAGGAACATCAGTTCCCGCTTGCCGCCGACGCTGCCGAGCGGAACGGTAAAGGCGATACCCGTGCCGGGCACGTCGATGCGCAGCCGCCGTTCCAGCGTCTTTTTGATCTTTTCCCAGGTGCTGTCGGTAGTAATGCCGAAGCAGATCGCCTTTTCCGCCTCGTCGAGGCCGAAAATGTTGAGGATCTCGCTGCTCGCGGTACCCTTCCCGAGCGTGACGAGCGGCGCGCTCACGCCCGCTTCCTGGTAGGCCTTCACGACGTCGCGGGAACGGATGCGGTCGGTGATGGTAAAGGCGAGATAAAGTTCACTCATAATGTCGCCTCCCTAAAGCTCGATGATGTCGCCGTCTTCAATGTCCTGAAGGCTGACGGCGGTGGCGCGGTGAAGCGCCTCGGCGCGTTTGGATTTGACGCGGTAGACCAGTCCGAGGATCTGCAGGGTAAGAAGCGGCGTCATGGCGACCATGGCCACCACGCCGAAGGCGTCGGTCACGATGTCCCCTCCCACCGCGCTGCACGCGCCCATGGCGAAGGGAAGGAGGAAGGCCGCGGTCATCGGCCCGGAGGCGACGCCGCCGGAGTCAAAGGCGATGGCGGTGAAGATCTTCGGAACAAAGAAGGATAGAGCGATGGCGGCCGCGTAACCCGGGATCAGAAATACCATGACGGGAAGGCCGGTCAGAACGCGGATCATGGCGAGGCCGACCGATAGCGCCACACTGATGGAGAGACTCTTTTTCAGAACGTCGCCGGGGATGGAGCCGTCGGTGATGTCCTCCACCTGATTCATCAGGACGTAAACGGCGGGCTCGGCGCGCACGATGAAGTAACCGATGAGCATCCCGAGCGGGATGATGATCCCACGGTAGGGAAGCGAGGCAAGGACTTCGCCGAGATAACTGCCCGCGGGCATGAAGCCGACGTTGGCGCCCGTCAGGAACAAAACCAGCCCGACGTAGGTATAGACCGCGCCGATAATGATGCGCATGATGAGCCGTTTGTCGAGTTTCAGGCTGACGAGCTGGAAAACGGTAAAAAAGACGAGGATGGGGAGCAGGGCGAGGGCCATTTCAGAGAGATAAGAGGGAATACCCGAGAGGAAAAGCTTTCCGAGGGTGACGGAGGTGTCAATCTCGGGGATGACGGTCGGTACGTAATCGGCGCCGTTGGGCTGATAGATCAGGCCGAGGAGCAGCACGGCGAGGATCGGGCCGATGGAGGAAAGTGCGACAAGGCCGAAGCTGTCGTCCGCGGCGTGGCTGTCGGAACGGATGGCGGCGATGCCGATGCCGAAGGCCATGATGAAGGGAACGGTCATTGGCCCGGTGGTCACACCGCCCGCGTCAAAGGCCACGGCGAGGATGCTTTCGGGGGCAAAGGCGGCCAGCAGGAAGACCAGAAGGTAAAAGACGGTCAGCATGCGCGGAAGCGCCACCGAGAAGAGCATGCGCAAAAGCGCAACGACGAGAAAAAGCCCCACACCGGCGGCGACGGTCATGATGAGGACGGCGTTGGGGATATCCTGCACCTGGTTGGCAAGCACCTGCAGGTCCGGCTCCGAAATGGTGACCATGAAGCCGAGTAAAAACCCGAGCGGAAGGATGAAGGCCAGCTTTTTCGTGCGGGTGATGCGCGCGCCGAGGCGCTCACCCATCGGAGCCATGGCAAGCTCCGAGCCGAGCGAGAAAAACATCATGCCGACGATCAGAAAGACGCTTCCGATGAGGAAGGTCATCAGGATGCCGGGCGGGATCGGCGCGATCGAGAAGGAAAGGAGCAGGACGATGCCCACGATCGGCAGGACGGCGCGGAGCGATTCGATGAATTTTTCACGCATCTTATGCTGATACAACCGATTTCCCCCCTTCCCTGATATAACGGAAACGCAAATGCGAAAAATTACACATATATAAATCCATTATACAGGAAAAGGGGGGATCTGTCCGCAAAGATTTCGTTAAGATTCAGATGACGTTGTGCCACGCGGTGATAGAGGCGTTTTCAGACAGCCAGTTTTTGCCGCAGGAGGCGTAATCGGTCATGAGCTGCGGCGTGCCGTCGGCTTTTTCAAAGACCAGACGGAGCGATTCAAGCCCCTCGGCGGGGAGGAAGGTGGCTTTGAGTGCACCCTTTTCGCGCGCAAGCGAGATGGTTTCGGCAAGATCGGCGCCGGGCGCTTCCTTGGCCTGATCGCGGGCGAGGACGTAGGGGCCGTACAAAAGCGCGGTGCGGCCGTTGAGCCTGACCTCACGGATGTAGGGCCTGAAGGCGAGCGTGACCTCGTCGCCGGATTGCCATTTGCGCGTGATGACGGAAGAGGTGACCTTTTCGCCGTTGACGAAAAGCGCGGTTTCGGCGCTCCAACCGGGGAGGCGGAAGGAAAGCGAAAATTCCTCTGCTTCGTCAAGAGAAAGCGCGAGCGTCCACTTTTCGGGGACGGGGTTATCCGCTTTCATGACCAGAGTAAGCGGATTTCCGGAGGGCGTGGTGAGGGAAGCACTGCCGGAAAGATAAGCGGTGAAGAGGAATCCGTCTTTGCCGGAAAGAACGGAATCCAGCGGGAAGAGCGCTACACCGGCCGCCGCGATGCAGGCGCAGCAGCCGTAGTAGCTGCCGTCGGCGAATTCCTTGTAGCCGCCGATGCCGCGGCCGCGGCGATTGTTGTAGAGGGGACTGTAACTGTCAAACGGCAGGGCCGCGACGTACTTTTTGCGCTCGAAGCTGTACTGCTCCAGCCCTTCGGTGTTGATCGCGCCGTAAAGGGCGTTGAGCGCCGCCGTCTCGATGCGCCCGGCGTATTTCAAGTCGCCGGTCAAAAGGAGCAGACGGGAGAGCAGACGCATCCAGGTCACCGTCACGCAGGTCTCCTGCATGATGGTCTCGGAATACTCGGTCTGTCTGGCTGCGGAATGGTCGAAAAGCTCGTGGGTGCAGCCCGCCGAGCCGATGACGGTGATGTCGGTCTTTGCGACGGCTTCGACGAATTTCGATACTGCGTCGAGGTACTTTTCCTCTCCCGTGACCTCGTAGTAGGCCAAAACGCCCTCAAAGAAGGACATGGTCTCGTAGGCCTTGACCTCGGGGTATTCATAGGGCATTTTGACGTTTTCGATGGCCAGTTCGATGAGATTCCCCGCGCCACACCCGCCGGTGGAGAGGATGTAGGCGGCGAAATCGAGGAAACGCGCCTCTTTTGTGATGGAATAGAGCCGGACCATCGGCTCGAGGATGGAGCAGGAGTTGACCCCCGCCCAGAAGTTGCTGGTGGTCGTGATGTCGATCTTGCCGGGGCCGACTTTCGCCAGGATCGCGTCGGCGTGGCGCACCATGGCGCGCGCGATCTCCGACTTAAAGGCTTCGTCGGTGCAGATATCATAATAGTGCTGCAAGCCGGTCAGAACGTATTTTCTCGACCACATATCCCAACCGTGGTATTCGTGCTCTTCGTCGTAGGTCACGATCCGACCGTCGCTTTTCTGCGCGTCGAGAAGGCCGCGAACGGCCTCGGTGAGAACGTCGTAGAGCGCGGGATTTTTGGTGTAGCGATAGGTAAGGCAGGCGCCGCGCATCATTTTGCCCCAGTATTCGCCTCTCCAACCGTTATCCTGAATGTCCGCGTCAATGCGGAACACCTCGACAAAGTGCGCCCACACGTCGCGCTTCAGAAGCTGTTTTTCTTCCACAAAGCGCGCGAATTCCTCGGGCTTTCCTTCAAGCTTCAGCGCGCCCGGCGCGGGATATTGATAGATATAATTCACCATGTTATTTCCTCACATCACACACCATTTGCAGATCAAATGGCTCTTCTTCTGCGAATTCCCGAATGGGGGGATCCGCTAATTCACTTCCCATCGCCCGGTAAAAGCCGATCGTCTCCTCCGAGGGACAGGCGGAGATATATAATCCTTTGGCTCCGGCCTTTCGCGCCTCTTCCACGCCTTTTCGGAAGAGCTTTCTTCCGATGCCCTGCCCTCGGAAGGCTTCCGTGACCTGAATGACATCCAGGATCATGTAGCCTTCGACGAGTTCTTTTGCCAAACCGATGAAGCCGACGATTTTCTCACCGTCCAGGGCAAGGTAGGAGATATACGCGCCGCTTTTCAGGTCGGACGCGACGTCGCGCTTTTTGGCAAGGTCCCAGTTCTCGACCTAGGGACTCTCAATAAGTCCGCAGCCCGACTCGCTCTTCTGATACACGCGCCGGACCTCCTGCCTTCTTTCAAAGGCATCTAAAGAATATGCCGAAAAATTGCGTGAAGAGAGCGGTTCTATTCTGATCAATCTATGTCCTCCAGAATTTTCACGCCGTAGGGCTCAAACGCGATCTTCCCGGAGAGCGTTTCGCCGGTCAGAAGGTCACGCATGGGCTTCTCCAAGGTGAAGGAGGCGGGGGCACAGCCGTATTCCGCGAGCATCAGGCCCTTTTTGCCGTTCCCTTCGCGGCGCGAGACCATGATCTTGCCGTCGATCTCGGGGAGCTTCACGCCGCTTTCTTCGGCGGCGAGGCGGATGATTTTGGTGAGATCTTCTTCAGACGGGATGCTCCCGACGAAGATGACAGAACCCTTGCCGACCTTCTTTTTGAGGACGAGCGCCTTGCCGAGGATGGCCTTGTGGCCTTCGGTGACCTTGACGAGCGCATCCTCATCCGCGTCGCACATTTCAAACCACGTGTTTCCTTCGAAAGCGCTTCCGTCGGACCATTCGGCCTTGATGCGGCCCTCGCGGTCAGGCGCGAAGAAACGCCACTTCATGCCGGTGAGCTCTTCGAGAATGCCGAAATAACGGTCCTGATATCGCGCGCCGTCGATGTTTCTCACGTCGGTGAGCGGGCCGACCACCCACGTGCCGCCTTCCTTGACCCAATCGGCCATGCGCTTGCCGAGGTCGGCTTCCTCCAGCGTCATGAGCGCCGGGGTGAAGACCAGCTTGAAGCGGGAGAGATCCTCCGCCGCGTCGACCACGTCGGGGCGCAGACCGAGGGCGGTCATCGGCTGATAGAATTTCTGGACGGTGTCCTGATAATTCCAACCGTCCACCACCGGCTGTGTGCCGTGCATATTCCAGCCGAGAGAGGTGTAATGTAAGGCGAGGTCGGGGGCGACCTTGGTTTCGTTGATGAGGTCGGCGGCCTTTTCAAAGCCCTTCGCCACCTCGCGGACTTCGTCGGTGGAGACCATGTCGTTGCCGCTGGTGTCGAGCACCGCACCGTGCATCAATTCGTGGCCCGCCCAATGGGTGCGCCAGAGCCAATAAAGGTTGGCTTCGCCGCCGAGGATGATCGGCAGCCAGGAATTGGCGCGGCAGAAGCCGTCGGGCTTGATGCTTTGTCCGATGGCGACCGAGCCGTTCCAGCAGGTGGCCGTCTCGGTATTCCAGAAGGGACGGTTCTTGAAGTTACGGAGGTAGTCAAACCAGAAGCACTCGGCGTGGATATTTTCCGGGACATTATAGTGGTTGAACTGGACGACGTCCAGCTTGTCGGTCATGTGGCGGTAATCCATGCCGTTGAAGGGCATGGTGTCGGTGCCGACGGGCACCTTGACGTAGCGGTGCAGGATCTCCGCCTGCTTGTGAACATAAGCGATGTGGGATTCGTTCTGGAAAATGCGCCAGTGCATGATCAGGTGCGGGTTGTGCCAGGCGTTGCGCGGCGCGGGGATCTCGTCAAAATCGTCGTACCACTGGCTGAAAAGGTTGAGGTTCCACGCCTCGTTGAGCTTTTCGATGGTGCCGTAGGTATTTTTCAGGTATTCGTGGAAGGCCTTCTGACAGTCGGGGCAGAAGCAGCCGTCTTCCCAGGCGTAGATCTCGTTGGTGGCCGGCTAACCGACAACATAAGGGTCATCCGCAACTTACTGCGCCC
>JAKSPX010000020.1 GCA_024404415.1 Clostridia bacterium
GGTCATGGAGGCCATGCCGGTGGTGCAGTGGGTGTGGGGGATGACAGGCATATCGCCGTCAGCGTCCTTGATGCCCTTGATGAGGCCTTCGGCTTCGTAGGGGCTCATGGTACCGGCCATATCCTTGAGGCAGATGGTCTCAAAGCCCATGCGCTTGAGTTCCTTGCACATCTCAACGTACTTTTCCACGGTGTGGACCGGGCTCTGGGTGTAGGAGATGCAGCCGGAAGCGATGGTGTTGGCGGTGGCGTACTTCTTGGTGGCCTCGAGAGCGGTGCCGAGGTTTCTGAAGTCGTTCAGAGCGTCGAAAATACGGATGATGTCGATGCCGTTCTTGATGGAGAGTTCAACAAACTTTTCCACGACGTCATCGTGATAATGCTTATAGCCGAGGAGGTTCTGGCCGCGCAGGAGCATCTGCAGCTTGGTGTTGGGCATATTCTTGCGGATGTTGCGGAGTCTTTCCCACGGATCCTCGTTCAGGTAACGGAGGCAGGAGTCAAAGGTCGCGCCGCCCCAGCACTCAACGGAATAATAACCCGCTTTGTCCATGGTGGGGAGGATCTTTTCGTAGTCGGCGTAGGGGAGACGGGTGGCCATCAGGGACTGGTTGGCGTCTCTCAGGACGGTTTCGGTAAGCTGTACTTTCATTGTCTATTCCTTTCTATCGGTTTAGATTTTTTCAAGTCAATTCACGGCCGCCGTCCCTCGGGAACGCACGGCTTGGGCTCTGAGATTTCTTTTTTATCTTCTGACCCAATTTCAAACGATATCATACCATAAAGCGCCCGGTATTACAATAGGCAAATTGCCGTATTTCCCTGCGTTTTTCATGGCCGTATCCGCGTTCATTTGTCAAATTGGCGGAAGAAGCGGGTAAAAATCGCAAATATTCTTAACAGGAGGCACTTTCGTTATTTTTCATAGCCGTATTTTTCGTAGAAACGGTCAAGCGCGTACCAGAGCGCCTTTTCCTCCTCGGGGGTGATGGCGAGCTGAGGCGCACGGACGTGGGAATCGAAGAGTCCGCGCCACTTGAGCGCCGACTTGAACCACGCCGCGCTCGCGCCGCCCTTCAGGATGTCCGCGATCTCGTCGGCCTCCTGTTGTTTTTCGCGCGCAAGCTCGAGATCTCCCGCTTCATAAGCCTTTTTGACGGCGACGAAGGGCTCCGGGCAGGCCGAGGAGCAGCCCGAGACCGTGCCGTCGCAGCCCATGGCAAGCACCGGGAGCAGGAGCCTATCGGCCCCCTGCAAAACAGAGAAATTCCTTTCGCGGATCGCGAGGAAGCGCACCGTCTCGGAGATGTCGGCGAAGCTATGTTTGATGCCGATCACGTTTTCTGAGGTCTCGGCGATCTTCGCGGCCGTGGCGGGCGAGAAAGAAACCGACGTGCACTGCGGGAGATGGTAAAGGTAGATCGGAAAGTCGGAGGGAAGGGCGCGGGAGATATTTTCATAATAGGCGATCATTTCGCGCGGGGTCATGCCGAAGAAGGCGGGAGTGATGACGCCGACGCCGTCCGCGCCGATCAGAGACGCGTGCTTGGAAAGAGCGATCACCTCGTCCGGGTCGTGCGCGCCGGTGTGGATGAAGACGGTGGCGCGGCCGTCCGCGGCCTTCACGACCGTCTCGGCGGTCATTTTGCGTTCCTCTTCCTTTAATTTATACATTTCGCCCGTCGTGCCGAGCGGATAAAGGCAGTCAACGCCCTTTTCCAGAAGGAAATCCACGTGTGCCCGAAGCGCACCATGGTCGACCTTTCCCTTTTCGTCAAATGGGGTGATCATGGCGCAGGTCACGCCGTAAAGCTTTTTCATCCCTTTCACTCCCTTACATATCGCAGTTGATGCTTCCGCAGTTTTTGATCTCATGCGTCTTTTCGCACTTCTGATCTTCTATTATATTCTTTTCGATCACAAGCGACCTGATGTTGTCCGCGTAGACCAAAGGCGCAGTGTTCCCCTTGAAGGTGTTTTCGCGGATGGTAATGGACTGATGGTAGAATTCGCCCTCGTTATAGACCTCGCGCGGCAGCACTTCGATGACGTTTTCGCCCCAGGTGTGGGTGAACTTGCAGTTTTCAAAGGTATTTTTCTCGATCACCACGTCGCTCGTGCCGCCCGATTCAAACCAGTACTGGCCGTCGCTTTCAAAGAGGATGGCAACGCCGGTGGTGTGGAAGTAGTTATCGTGGATGCGCACCTTTCCCTTGGCCGCGACCAGCATACCGCGGGCGCGGTTATTCTCCACGCGATTGCGGGCAAATTCCAGATCGGAGCTCCAGGTCAGATCCTCGCAGACGTCGCCGACGCGGATGGAGGCGGTGCCGCCCTTCACGTAGATCTTGGTGATCTCCATGTTGACTTCCTCGGCCTTGACGACGGTATATTCCCCGTTCGGGATGAGGGATTTCGGGTCGAGTGTCTGGAAGGCATCGCCCGCCTGATAGATATCGATGCCCTTGGCCTCCTCGTGCATATACCGCACGGTGATATAGTCGTCGGTCTTCGCGATGATCTTGGTGAAGATGCCGTGGATATTCAGTGCGTCGTCAAGCTGCTCGGAGAAGGAGGAATCGGTCACCTTGACAAGGCCCTTGCAGTGGACGAAGTGGGTCGCATCCGCGTCGAGAGAGTTGAGGTGTCCCCTGCCCGCTTTCACGACCATGCCTTCGATGGTGACGTTTTCGGTCATTTGGGCCAGGACCCCCATGGCGTACCCGCGGAGCATGGTCACGTCCTTAACGAAGACGTCCTTGGCGTGGGAGGCGACGATGTTGCAGGCCTGGCGCATGTAGGCCGCGCGGAGGGTCAGGTTGGTGCCGACCGGGACGTCGATGCCGGGGTTTTTCACGCGGATGGTCTTCTCGCCGGTCTTTTCAAAATAGATATTTTCGCTCGGCGACCAGTGATCGCGCGAGGTCTCGAGATAATCCATGCTGTCGTTCGCGCCGCGGACAAAGAAGGCGCGGAAGGGCTGGCGGGTGCCGGAAATGTCGGTGTGGTAAAGCATGCCGCGGTCGATCTCGTAGCCGTCCTCGGATTCTGTTTCAAGGTCGATATAGTCCTCCCCGACTTCCCGCACGATGGTCTCCAAAAGCAGGATGCCGGAATAGTCGATGGTGAGGTTTTTCACCGTGATGTTTTCGGATTTGGTGATATAGAAAGGCGTGATGCAGCCGTGGAACATAAAGGTCGCGCCGCCGCCGTCCACGGTGAAATCCTTCATACCCTTCAATAGGAAGGCGATACGGTAAATGCCGTAGATATCGTGGTTGGAGACGTGCATCACGTCCTCGGAGGCCATCTCCGGGTAGAAATCGTAGACGACCTTTTCAAAGACGATGCCGTCCTCGCCCTTTTCCTTACAATAGGAAAGCGCGTTGAAGACGTTGAAGGCATGGTTCCCGGTGGTCTGAAAATCCTTATAAAATACCATATTGTGATCCTCCTCAGAAAGTAAAGACAGCGCGGAAGGTGTTTTCGCCCGGCAGCACCTCAAAATCCAGGCACCAGACCGGCACACCGTCCTCGCCGAAGGTCGGCGTGTGGATGAGATGCTTCTCCTCGCGGAGGGTGAGCTTTGCTTTCTCCGCATCAAAGGTGAGCGTCACGCCTTGGACTCTGACGTGATCTTCATATATGTCGGGCTTGACAAGTGTCACGAAGCGCTCGGTGAAGGTTTTTTCGCCGCAGTCGAAGGTATCTACGAGGATCATCTCCTCCTCACCTGCGATGATGCGGCGGGAGAGAGCGGAGATAACGCCCTTTTCATAGGCGTCCGCCATCTCCACCGTCACACCGTCGGCGTTCCGGGCGATGGTTCCTTTGTAGGCGCGGCCTTCCTTCTGCCCCTGCCCCGCGATATAGGGAACGCTGTGGCCGAAGGAGGAATTGCAGAGGATGGTGTAGCGGGTCGCGGGTTCGAAATACTGGCGGGTATAAAGCCCCGAGCCGAGATCCACGAAGACCTGCCCCTCGTCGGTGGCAAGGATGAAGGAGCCGATATCGTTGTGATTATGCGGCTCGTCGTTGTGCCCGGCCTTGATGGCGACGGCGTATTTTCCCCTCCTCGCGAGATACTGCCCCGCGTCGGGGAGGAAGATATCCTTCTCCGTGAGAGGAGAGGACTTTTCGGCGGGGTCGAAATACAGAAACGCGCGCAGATAGATGAGCCAGCCGATGTTGCCGCCCCAGACCGAGAGATTCTCTTCGGGCGGAAGCGGTACGCTTTTCGGGAAGCGGGCGTGGAGGTAATGCTGGAGCCCGAGGTCAGCGATGCCGGTCGACGTGCCGTCGGAATAGCTGACGGTGGTCACGCCGCGCAGGATGCTCCGGGGGATGTAGCCCGCGATCCTTTCGACCTTGGGATCGTCAAGGAGGTCTTTCCCCGTGAAGCGCTTATACAGATCGGAAAACCACACGAAATACCCGAATCCGTAGAGCCAGTAGCTGAAGCCCTCGAGGCAGGTGCCGTCCTCCGGGAAGCCGGAGAGGAAGCATTTCATGGTCGCAAGCAGACGCGGCTCCTGACGTTTGAATTCCGCCGGGTCTGCATACATCAGCGTGCACCCGACAGCCCCAGCGCAGACGGCTGCCCAGTTGTTGTCGGTCGTCTCCCAGCCGAAATGTCCCTCACGATAGGTCTCGATGACGCGGCGGCGGATCTCCTTATGGACGCGGTCGCGGATGACCTCGTCCAGTCTCTCGCCGAGGACGAACGTGATCTCGGCAAGCGCCATCCCGGTCTCGGCGTTGAAGAGATCGACGATCGAAAGGTCGCCCTTGAGCGTCCCGTCGGTGTGCGCCGGGAGCGCCCAGGAGTATTCATCCAGGATGGCCCACATCACGTCTTCGATGGCGACCAGGTATTTTTCCTCTTCGGGGTATAAAAGCGCCAGGATCGCACCGGCCGAAAGGACGATGCGGCGGTGAAAATAGGGCTTTTCAAACCGGGAGCGGTCGCCGTCGCCGTAAAAGCGGCGCCGATCCCGGTAGCGGAGGGCAGGATATTCCTCCTGCACGTTTTCTTCAAAGCGGGTCTTTATATGGCTGATGATCGACTGATAAGCCGGATCCTTCCGGACGCTCTGCCAGAAGGCCGGGCTTTTGGCTTTTTCAGGGAGCATAGCGGCACCTCCGAAAATTTCACTACATTTATTTTACCACAGTTCTTTCTTCCGCGTCAATCACCGATTGTCTCTCTGCGGAATCAAACCCACGGAATGAAAGCGGCTTTGAAAACTTTTTCCGCGTTTTTCCCGCTTTTTCCAAACCTCTCCTTGAAAAAGGCGGCGTCTTGTGGTACAATGTGTTTTTGCAGGGCAGGCCAAGAGCCCTCTGCCAAATTTTCGATATGTTGTGAGGTCACGTTATGTCCAAGATCCAGCTCGGCGTCATTTTCGGCGGCGCCTCCTCCGAACACGAGGTTTCCTGCGTTTCCGCGGCGTCGGTCATCTCCAACCTCTCCGAAGACAAGTACGATATATATAAAATCGGCATCACCAGGGAAGGCCGCTGGTATTATTTCACCAGCGATCTGGGTAAGCTCCCGACGGGCGAGTGGGAAAAGGACGCTTCTTTGGTCCCCTGCTCCATCCTGCCCGACAGCGCCGTTCACGGCATGGTCGTTCTCGGCGAAAAGCCGGAATTCATCCGCCTCGACTGCGTCTTCCCGGTGCTCCACGGCAAGAACGGCGAAGACGGCACCATTCAGGGCCTCTTTGAATTAGCCGGTATCCCCTACGTCGGCTGCGGCGTGTTCGCTTCCTCCGCCTCCATGGATAAGGCCTACACCAAGATCGTCGCCGAATCCATCGGCGTGACGCAGGCGAAGTACCTTACCTTCCGTAAATTTGATTTTGATAAAGATCCCGAAAGCTTCTATGCGGCAGCCGAAGAAAAGCTCGGTTACCCGATCTTCGTCAAGCCCGCCAACGCGGGAAGCTCGGTCGGCATCTCCAAGGCCAAGACCCGCGAAGGGCTCGTCGAAGCCATCGCGCTGGCCTTCGTCCACGACCGCAAGATCGTCCTTGAGGAAGCCGTTGTCGGCCGTGAGCTGGAAACCGCCGTTTTAGGCAATGAAGAACTCGAGGTCGCCGTGGTCGGCGAAGTCCTCGCCGCCGACGAATTCTATTCCTACGACGCGAAGTATTCCAATGCCGATTCCAAGACGGTCATTCCCGCCGAAAACCTCTCCAAAGAGAAGTCCGACGAGATCCGCGAGACCGCCCGCCGCATCTTCACGGCTCTGGACGGGCGCGGCTTCTCCCGCGTGGATTTCTTCCTCCGCGCGTCGGATAACGCCGTGGTCTTCAACGAGATCAACACCATCCCCGGCTTCACCAGTATCAGCATGTATCCCAAGCTCTTCGCGGCCTGCGGCGTCTCCTACGGCGAGCTCTGCGACCGTCTTGTCGCCTGCGCTCTGGAAGAGCACGCGAAAAACTGAGGAAGCGCCATGGATAACCGACCCATCGGCGTCTTTGACAGCGGCCTCGGCGGCCTGACCGCCGTGAAACAGCTCATGGAGAAAATGCCGGGCGAGCGCATCGTCTATTTCGGCGATACCGGGCGCGTGCCCTACGGCACCCGTTCGCGTGAAACGCTCATCCGCTACACCGGCGAGGCCATCGACCTTCTGAAATCCAAAAACGTCAAGCGCATCCTCATCGCCTGCGGCACCGCCTCCACCGTTCTCGAAGCGGTCGGGCACGACGGGCTGACCCCGGTTTCCGGCGTTTTGTACGCCGCCTCCCGCGCCGCCGTGAAGGCGACCAAAAATAAAAAGATCGGTCTGATCGCCACCGCCCGCTCCATCCGAAGCGGCGAATACGAAAGGATCATCGCCTCCCTCGACCCGGAAGTGAAGGTCATAAGCAAGGCCTGCCCGCTTCTGGTGCCGCTCATTGAGGCCGGGCGCATTTCGCTTACCGACGAGGTCTGCCGCATCGTGGTCGGTGAGTACCTCGAAGAGATCAAGGCCGCCGGGGTCGACACCCTCATCCTCGGCTGCACCCACTACCCCATCATCCGCGACGTCATCGACCGCGCGATGGATGGCAACGCCGTCCTCATCGACGCGGGAGCCGCCGCGGCCGAAGAGGTCAAGGAGCTCATGACTCAGGAGGGTACCCTCTCCGACGGCGAAAACGCGGGCGCGGAATTCTACGTCAGCGACTTCCCGGAGGGCTTTGCGACGGTCGGCTCCATGTTTCTGGGGCAGGAGATCGCCGGGGCGGTCGAAAAGATCGATCTTCCCACACGCGGATAAAAGAAAGGACGCTTTCCCGAAAGGAAAGCGGGAAATTTAGACTATATGGAAGCAGTCAAAGCACTTGTGACCATCTCGGGTATGCAGGCAGGGGAAAACGGCCCCGAAGACATCCGCTTCGCCACCGAGGGCCGCTACTCCAAAAAGGGACAGGCCTACAAGATCGAATACGACGAAAGCGCCCTGACCGGCCTTGAAGGCACGCACACAACCATTCTGGCTGGAACCAAGTCGGTCGCCTTAAAGCGCGTCGGCAAGGTGGAAAGCTACCTTTCCTTCATGCCGGGCAAAAAGCAGATGTCCTATTACAACACCGAATTCGGCTCCTTCGTGGTGGGCATCGACCCCTACGAGATCGACATCGCGCTCACCGATTTCGGCGGAAAGATCCACGTCGCCTACAATATCGAGATCGACCACGCGCCGACCGGGCGCAACATGCTGGACGTGACCGTCAAGCCCATCTATTAAAGCAGAACACAAAAAGGAGACTTGCCTTATGAATTATATTTCCATGCAGAATCCCTACGAATACGCCAAAGCCGAGCTGGCTTCCCTCGTGAAGGCCGCCTGCGAAGCCGCCATCAAGGAAGGCGCTCTTCCGGAGTGCGACCTCCCCGAGCCGCCCTGCGAGGAACCGAATGATCCTTCTAACGGCGACCTTTCCTCTACCTTTGCCCTCATGACGGCCAAAACGATGCGCACCGCAAGATCGCCGACGCCATCGTCGCGCGCATGCCGCTTGAAGGCACCTCCTTCAAATCCGTCTCGGTCGCGGGCGCCGGTTTCATCAACGTCACCTTCGGTGAAAAGTGGTACGGCTCTGTCCTTGAGACCATCGCCGAAATGGGCGCGAATTACGGCGCGATCGACCTCGGCAAGGGCGAAAAGGTCATGATCGAGTTTGTCTCCGCCAACCCCACCGGCCCGATGCACCTCGGCAACGCCCGCGGCGGCGTTCTGGGCGACACCCTCGCCTCCCTTATGGAGCGCGCGGGCTACAAGGTCTGGAGAGAATTCTACGTCAACAACGCGGGCAACCAGGTCGCCAAGTTCGGCGAATCGCTCGACGCCCGCTACATCCAGCATTATAAGGGCGAGGATGCCGTTGTCTTCCCCGAGGACGGCTATCAGGGCGCTTACATCACCGACCTCGCCGTGGAATTCGCCGAAGTTTACGGCGACAAGTACGTGGAAGCTTCCGTCGAGGAGCGCCGCGCGGCTCTGACCGCCTTCGGTCTTGAAAAGAACATCGCCTCCATGAAGCGCGACATGGCGCGTTACCAGGTCAACTACGACTGCTGGTTCCTCGAAAGCGACCTTCACGACACCGGCTTCGTGGCCGACACCGTCGCTCTGATGGAAAAAGGCGGCTTCATCTACGAAAAGGACGGCGCCAAGTGGCTCCGCACCAGCGATTTCGGCAGCGAGAAGGACGAAGTCATCGTCAAGTCCAACGGTTTCTACACCTACTACGCCGTCGACCTCGCCTACCACAGAAACAAGTTCGAGACCCGCGGCTTCGACACCTGCATCGACGTCTGGGGCGCCGACCACCACGGCCACGTCCGCCGCTTCAAGGCAGGCCTCGAATCCATCAACGTCAAGGCTGACCGCCTCAAATTCATGCTCTACCAGCTTGTCGAGCTCAAGGAAAACGGCGAGCCCGTCCGTATGAGCAAGCGCACCGGCAAGATGATCACCCTCTCGACCCTGCTCGACGAGATCCCGGTCGACGCCGCCCGCTTCATCTTCAACTCCAAAAACATCGACACGCACCTCGATTTCGACCTTGCACTCGCCGTCAAGCAGGAGAGCGACAACCCGGTCTACTACGTCCAGTACGCCCACGCCCGCATCTGCTCGCTCCTCAAGCGTCTCCGCTCCGAGGGCTTTGAGACCGAAGGCGAGAAGATCGACTATGCGCTCCTGACCGCCTCCGAGGAAGTCGCGCTGATGAAGAAGCTCGCCTCCCTGCCCGAGGAGATCCGCATCGCGGTGCGCGATTTTGAGCCGGCCCGCATGACCAAGTATCTGATCGAGGTCGCTTCCCTCTTCCACACCTTCTATAACGCCCAGCGCATCCGCGAGGCTGAACGCCCGGTGGCGCTCGCCCGCATGAAGCTCTGCGAAGAGACCAGAAGCGTCATTTCAAACGTCCTTGGCCTCCTCAAGGTCTCCGCACCGGAGAGAATGTAAGAAAATAGTTTTCAGTTTTCAGTATTCAGTTTTCAGAAGACGGGAGTGCGGTCAGGCTATCCACTGAAAACTGTAAACCGAAAACTGAAAACTTAATGAGGTACTTATGAAACTTCCTTTGATCCTCGACGGTGCCACGGGCACCAACCTCACCCAGCGCGGCATGCCCGCCGGGGTCTGCCCGGAAAAATGGGTGTTGGAAAATCCCGAGATCCTGATCGGTTTGCAGAAGGAATTCATCGACGCCGGTTCGGACGCGGTCTTAGCCCCGACCTTCGGCGGCAACCGCAAAAAGCTCACCGAATACGGTCTTGCAGACGACCTTACTTCCATCAACCGCCGCCTCGTCGCCCTTTCGCGCCAAGCGGTCGGCGATAAGCTGGTCGCAGGCGACATCACCGGCCCCGGTATCTTCATCCGCCCGGTCGGCGACGCCACTTTTGAAGATCTTTACAATATCTTTTATGAACAGGCCAAGGCTCTTGACGACGCGGGCGTGGATTTCTTCGCCCTTGAGACCCTCATGAGCCTGACCGACGCCCGCGCCGCGCTGCTCGCGGTGAAGGCGGTCTCAGATAAGCCCGTCTACGTCTCCCTGACGGTGGATGAAAACGGCCGCACGTTGGACGGCACCGATCCCGCGTCCGCCGCGGTGGTCCTCGCCTCCATGGGCGTGGACGCCTTCGGATTAAACTGCTCGGCGGGACCCGAGGGACTTCTGAAGGTGCTTTCAAAGGTCGCACCGAACTGCCCGGTGCCCCTGGTCGCCAAGCCCAATGCAGGTCTTCCCGAAACGGTGGACGGCAGGACAGTTTTCCCCATGCAGCCCGATGAGTTCGCCTCCTTCGCCGAAGAACTTCTCTCGCTCGGTGTCGGGTATATCGGCGGCTGCTGCGGCACGACTCCCGCGCACATCAAGGCTCTTTCCGAAGCGCTTAAAGACAAAGTCCCCGCCGCTCCGGCCTCTCTTCCCGTTCTTCCCGCCGATGCGCGCCGGATCTACGATCTCCCCGAAGAGGACTTCACCTTCGAAGCCATCGACGAGGATCTTCCCGACACGGTCATGGACGCGGAAGAGGTCTGCGCCCTGCTTCTGGAAGAAGAAGATCAGCTTTCGCTCCTCGAGGAAAACCTGACCCTGCTCGCGCTTCCCCTCGCCTTGAAGTGCGATGACGAAGCGCTCCTTGAAAAGGCGCTCCGCATCTATCAGGGCCGCGCGCTCATCGCAGGCGACGCCGCGTCCGACCGTCTGGTGAGATCCTACGGCGCGATTAAAATCTAAACACGCTTACACTTTGGCATATTTGCCGTGTGAATAATACTCAAGAAGAAAGGATATGAGATTATGATCGAAGAAAAAGGTTCCATTTCGATCAGCACGGAGGATATTTTCCCCATCATCAAAAAATGGCTCTATTCGGAAAAGGACATCTTTGTCCGTGAGCTGATTTCCAACGGCTCGGACGCCATTTCCAAATTCAAGGGGCTCTGCGGCATCGGCGAAGCCGAAATGGCCGAGGGCGAGACCTTCCGCATCACCGTCCGCGTCGATAAAGAAGCCGGCACCCTCTCCTTTGAGGACAACGGCATCGGCATGACCGGCGACGAGGTCAAAAAATACATCAATCAGATCGCCTTCTCCGGCGCGCGCGACTTCCTTGAAAAATATAAGGACAGCGCCGAATCCAGCCGCATCATCGGCCACTTCGGCCTCGGCTTCTATTCGGCCTTCATGGTCTCCGACAAGGTGACCATTGACACCCTCTCCTACGTCCCCGGTTCCGAGGCTGTCTACTGGGAATCCGACGGCAGCACCGGCTACGAAATGGCCGAGTCCGACCGCACCACCCGCGGCACCCTCGTCAAGCTCTTCCTCAACGAGAAAAGCAAGGAATATCTCGACCGCTACACCGTCCGTTCGGTGCTTGAAAAATACT
>JAKSPX010000200.1 GCA_024404415.1 Clostridia bacterium
TCACCGCGACTTCGTAGCAGCGGCGGGACTGGACGCCGACCGAATCCCAGTCGAGGTAGTTGATCTGGAGCTGGACAAATTCCATTTCCGGGTGCTCGGTGAGCACCTTGTCGAGGAAGTCCGGCGTGTCGTGGCAGGAAAAGCCGATCTTTTTGGCGAGGCCCGCCGCCTTCTTTTCCTTGATCCACTCGAAGCAGTCGAGGCGGTCGAAGGTCCGGATGCTCTCGGAATTCACGTCGTGGAGAAGATAATAGTCGAAATAGTCCACGCCGCAGCGTCTTAACTGCTCGTTGAAGATGTCGTCGCGGTCTTCTTTGGTGTAGACACAGCCGGAATGCAGCTTGGTGGCAAGGGTGAAGGAATCGCGCGGGTGGCGCTTGACCAGCGCCTTGCCGATGGATTCCTCGCTTCTGGAGTCGCAGTACATCCACGCGGTGTCAAAATAGGTGAAGCCGCGCTCCAGGAAGGTGTCCACTAATTTTTCAAGGAGGGGCATATCGATCTCGCCGTTCTTTTCCGGGAGACGCATGAGGCCAAAGCCGAGTCTTTTCTGATTTTCCATTGTGTTTTCCTTTCGTTTCGGTTTTTCTTTATTTTATCATATCTTTTCCGCCGCCGCAAGGCAAAAAGGAAGGGCGCTTCGCTGCACGCTGAAGCGCCCTTTTCGTTTTTCTTTACCGCATGAAGCCGTCGAGGATCTTCTCCTCCGCTTCCTCGCGGGTGAGGCCGAGGGTCATGAGCTTCTGGAGCTGTTCCCCGGCGATCTTGCCGATGGCCGCCTCGTGGACCAGAGTCGCCTCCGGGTGCTCGGCCGCCACGGTCGGGATGGACTTGATGGTCGCGCCGTCCATGATGATGGAGTCGCACTGGACGTGCCCGAAGCAGGAAGCCCTGCCCGTCACCGACGGGAAGAAGATCTGGGAGGACTTGTCCCTTGCCACCGAGCGGGAGATCACGCGGCCGCTCGCATCCTCACCCGCCAGAACGATGTCCATTTTGGACTCGGCGTGCTGTTCGTCGTGGGTGAAGAGCTTTTCGTTGATGACCACCTCGGCGCCCTTTTTGCACTCGATGTAGGTCTTACGCACCGTGTCATCCACGCCCTTGATCTGGGTGGTTTCCAGCTCCATGTAGGCGCCTTCGTCGAGGTAGGCGACGGTTTCGGGGTTCATGACGCGCTTACCCTCGCCCTCTCCCTCGCCGTAATGGCGCTCGACGTACTTGACGCGGGCATTTTTGCCGAGGTAGAAGGTGTGCACGCCGTCGTGCTGGGTGGTGTTGCAGCCGCCGTTGTGGATGCCACAGCCCGCCACAATGAGGATATCGGCGTCGTCGCCGATGAAGAAATCGTTGTAAACCGTCTCGGTGTAGGCGGTCTCGGTGAGGATGACCGGGATGTGCACCGATTCGTTTTTGGTGCCCGCTTTGACGTGGATGTCGATGCCGGGCTTATCGGTCTTGGAGACGATCTCAATGGTGTCGCTGGAGGCTCTTCCGGCCGATTCGCCGTTTTTGCGGATGTTGTAAGCGCCCTGCGGCACGCTTTCGAGCTTGGCGATCTCCATGAGGAGTTTGAGATCCACTTCGTTCATTTCTCCACCGCCTTTCGATCGTAAGCGCAGCCGACGTTGGTCGGGTCAAAAATGAAGGGCAGGATCTCTTCCTTGGTGCCCGCGTGGGAGACCTTGCCGTCGGCGATCAGGATGACCTTGTCGGCAAGCTCGATGATGCGCTCCTGATGCGAAATGACGATGATGGTGTTTTCCCGCGTCGCGTGAAGAGCGCGGAAGGTCTCGGTCAGGCGGGAGAAAGACCAGAGGTCGATGCCCGCTTCCGGCTCGTCAAAGATCATGAGCTCGCTTCCGCGTGCCAAAACCGACGCGATCTCGATCCTTTTGACCTCGCCGCCCGAAAGCGACGTGTCGATCTCGCGGTCGATGTAATCGCCGGCGCAGAGGCCGACCTTATTGAGTAAGAGGCAGCAATCGTCCCTCGTGATGTCCTTTTTGCCGGAGGCCAGCTCCAGAAGGTCGCGCACGCGCAGACCCTTGAAGCGCGGCGGCTGCTGGAAACCGTAGCTGATGCCGAGGTTGGCGCGCTCGGTGACCGAAAGATGGGTCACGTCTTGCCCGTTAAAGAGAATTTCGCCGCCCGTCGGCTCCACAAGACCCATAATGGCCTTGGCGAGGGTGGTCTTGCCGCCGCCGTTAGGGCCGGTGACCACCAGAAATTCGCCCTTTTCCGCCGTGAGATCGACGCCGCGGAGGATGCCGACCGCTTCGCCGCCCTCATTGACCTCAAAGGAGAGATTTTTTATTTCAAGCATGGATGATGTCCTTTCAATGGCTCGTCTTTTGTAGTATTCCTCCCAAAAGGCAATATCATAAGATCAAGCACAAATCCGGTAGGGGCGATTCATGAATCGCCCGAAACTACCTGCTTGTGATATTCCCCGTCAGCGATTCCTGCGCCGACAAGGACGGGCGGCTTGTGAGCCGCCCCTACGGCTTACCTCAACTTATGGTATTGCCAAAAGGGAATTCCTGCCGGAGAGTATTTTAGCACATTTCGTCTTTTCCCGCAAGACTTTCTCCGCACTTCCGCACAAGCTCCGACACCGCGTCGAAATCCTCGGGCGTGTCCACTTCGGCGTCCAGCGCGTCCAGAACGTCCAGCGGCACAAGCTCCATTCTGTCCGAGACCTCGTTGAGCGCGTTTTCCGCGTAGACCTTATCGTTTCCTTCTTCGACAAAGCGCTTGATCTCCTCAAACCACACCTTTTTGTCGGCTTCCTTCAGGAGATAAAGCGGCTGGGCGGCCACGGCGCTTTCAAAGAAATGGATGCCCACAGCTTTGATGCGTCCTTCCTTCACGACCGCCTTGAAGTCCTTTTCGGGGAGCGGCTGGGTGGAAGAGACGGTCATACAGCTCTTTGGAGACGCAAGGACCTTGAAAAGCAGAGTTTTTTGAAACACCAGATCGCCGTGAAGGAGCAGGATGTCGCCTTCGAGGCGCGAAATGGCGCGGTAAATGGAGAATATATAGTTGGTTTCGGCGTATCGCTCGTTTTTCACGAAGGTCAGGCGCGGGCGCTTTTCAAGGCTTTCGGCGTAGTCGGCCAGCACCTTGTCATAGTACCCGGTGGTGATGCATGCTTCTTCCACGCCGCACTCGGAAAGCAGGCGGAGCTGGCGCGAGAGGATGCTCTCGCCGAAGGGCAGGTCGGTCATGCACTTGGGGTGTTCCTTGGTCAGAACGCGCATCCGGCTCCCGAGGCCGGAATTGAGGATCAGGGCTTTCATATCGTCACTCCGATTATTTTATTTTCGATTTCAGGCTCTTCGCAAGCGTCAGGAGCTTTTCGCGGTCTAAAAAGAAGTAGAATCCCTCGATACCCACGAGCAGCAGGATCTCGACGACCGTCCCCGCCTTTAATAATACCGCCGCGGCCGCGAGAAGCGAGAGCGCCGCGCATAAGAGCATCTTCCCTAAAGGAAGCGGGATCAGGATGATCTTTCGCAGGAGGATCATGCGGATGGCGAGGTTCACGACGTACCCAAGAGCCAAAGTCAAAGGCACCGCCATGACGCCCATTTTGTCGATCAGGAGATACAACAACCCGAGGTTGGTGACCGCGCCTGCCGCCGTCGACCAGAAGAGCACGTTATTTTTCTTTTCGGCGTTGAAAACATGACCGAAAAAGGTAGAAAAGGCGTAGATGAGGGTGGAAACATAGTAGACCGGGAGGATTCCCGCCGTCGGGAGGAAGTCTTCTCCGATGAAATACGGGAAGAAAAGGTCGGTGGCGAGGATGAAGCCCGCCGTCATGGCCGCCATGCCGTCGGAAAAGATCGCACACATCGAGGCGTAGTAACCAGCTCTCCCCGCTTCCCCCGCCTCCTCGTAGGCGCTCTCCTGCCATGCGAG
>JAKSPX010000201.1 GCA_024404415.1 Clostridia bacterium
GGGAGACAAGGCGGCGGAATATATTGAGCGATTCAGAAGGTTTGAGGTTGCCTGAAAAACCTCGCTTAACGGTATAAGCCGAAGGGCCTTTTCATATATTCATCCCGAGAGAGGGTGAATGATGAAAAGGCTTTTTTCTTTTTTGCTTGTTTCGGCGCTTGTTCTGGGGCTTGCTTTTCCCGCCGCGGCGGCTGCGCCGGATGTGCCGGAAAACGCCGCGAGATCCTACGTGCTGATGGAAAGCGAGACCGGGGAGGTGCTCTCCGAACGGAACGCCCACACGGCCTATCCGCCCGCGTCGGTCACCAAGATCATGACCATGCTCCTGGTTGCTGAGGCGGTGGACGGAGGGCAATATGCGCTTGATGACAAGGTGACGGCCAGCGAATACGCCTCGTCGATGGGCGGGTCGCAGATCTGGCTGGAGCCGGGCGAGGTGTTCCCGGTGTCGGAATTACTCAAAACGGTGGCGGTGGTCTCTGCCAACGATTCCGCCGTGGCGCTCGCGGAATTCACATCCGGGAGCGAGGCGGCCTTTGTCGAAGCCATGAACGCCAAGGCTTCCTACCTCGGCATGACCGATACCCATTTTGAAAACTGTACCGGCCTCCCGGCGGAGGGGCACGTCACCTCGGCTTACGACATTGCCCTGATGTCAAGAGAGTTGATGAAACATGAGTGGATCACCGACTACACGACGGTCTGGATGGACTCCATCCGGGAGGGAACGTCGGAATTGACCAACACCAACCGCCTCATCCGCACCTATCCCGGCGCGACGGGGCTCAAGACCGGCTTTACGAATGAGGCAAAATACTGCCTCAGCGCCACCGCCACGCGCAACGGCCTGTCCCTTGTGGCCTGTGTGATGGGCGGGGAGACCTCGGCTCTGCGCTTTGAGGCCGCGAAGGTATTGCTTGATTACGGCTTTGCCAATTACGAAATGGCCGATCTCCTTGAAAACGACGGGGCCTTCCCCGAATCGCTCCCGGTGGTGAACGGCGAATCCGACCGGGTCGGGCTGGACGTGACCGACCTTGGGCGCGTGCTCGTCCTGAAATCTGCACGGAAGGAGCTTCGCTACGCTTTTGACCTCCCGGAAAAGCTCGCGGCTCCCCTCAGGGAAGGAGAGCCGGTCGGTATGTTCTATATCTATCAGGGGAAGAAGCTACTATCCTCCGCGCCCATCCTCGCCACCGAGTCGGTGAAGGGGCAGAGCTACATGGATGTGCTGAGGATGCTTCTCGGAAAACTGTCGTTTGGAAAATAACGCGGGTTATTTCGCTTTTTCTTCCTTCTTGAGGGTCAGGCCGATGCGCTTTTTGGCCACGTCGACCGAGAGCACGCGGAATTCCATCACGTCGCCGACCTTCAGGACCTCGGAGGGGTGGCGGATGAAGCGATCGGCGCCCCGGGAGACGTGCACAAGGCCGTCCTGATGCACGCCGATGTCGACGAACGCGCCGAAATCGGTGACGTTTCTGACGGTGCCCATGATCTTCATACCGGGCTGCAGGTCGGACATATCCATGATGTCGCGCCGGAGCATGGGAGGCGGCAGCTCATCGCGCAGGTCGCGTCCGGGCTTCAAAAGCTCCTTCACGATGTCGCGCATGGTGGGAAGCCCCAACCCTGCCTTTTCGGCGGCGGCCGCTTCGCCGACGTTCTTGAGCATGAGGGGAAGGGCCAGCCTGCCGGTCTCGGTCGAGACGTCGCACCCGAGCACCTTGAGAAGACGTCGGCAGCCCTCGTAGCTTTCGGGGTGGATGCCGGTGTTGTCGAGCATGTTTTCGCCGTGCGGCACACGTAAGAAGCCCGCGCAGAGTTCAAAGGTCTTTTCGCCCATACGCGGTACCTTTTTGAGCTCTTCACGCGAGGCGAAGGAGCCGTGCTCGTCGCGGTATTTGACGATGGCGGCGGCCGAGGCGGCGTTGAGGCCGGAAATGCGGGCAAGAAGCTCCTTGGAGGCGGTGTTCACGTCCACGCCGACCGCGTTGACGCAGTCCTCCACCACGCCGTCCAGCGCCTCGGAAAGCCGTGCGGCGGGCAGGTCGTGCTGATACTGCCCCACGCCGATGGCCTTCGGGTCGATCTTGACAAGCTCCGCAAGCGGATCCTGCATTCTTCTGCCGATGGAGACGGCGCTTCTGAGCGAAACGTCGAAATCCGGGAATTCAGCGGCGGCTAATTTGGAGGCGGAGTAGACCGAGGCGCCCGCCTCACTGACCATCATGTACCCGAGACCCGGGTCGCCGAACTTCTTGAGGGCTCCGGCGAGGAAGATCTCGCTTTCCTTGGAGGCGGTGCCGTTGCCGCAGGCGATGGCGTCGACTTTATACTGTTTCAGAAGCGAGAAGAGGATAGCCTCACTCTCGGCGGTCTTGTTGTAGGGCGGGGTGGGGTAGAAGATGGAGGTCTTCAAAAGCTTGCCCGTCGGGTCGATGACGGCGATCTTGCAGCCGGTGCGCATGCCGGGGTCGATGGCGAGAACCGTCTTGCCCTTGATGGGCGGGACAAGCAGGAGCTGGCGGAGGTTGGAAGCGAAGACCGAAATGGCCTGCTCGCTTGCGCGGTCGGTCAATTCACGGCGCAGCTCCCTTTCAAGCGACGGCTGCAGGAGTGTGACGTCGGCGTCGTCGGCGCATTCCCCGACGAATCGCCCGGTCTCGCTGACGTTTTTCACGAAGCGGCGGCGCAGAGCGGCCTTGGCCGAGATGGCGTCCATCGCCATGCCGACCTTCAGGAAACCGTCCTTTTCGCCACGGTTGCAGGCGAGGATACGGTGGGAGGGAAGGGTACGGTAGCTTTCGGAGAAGTCATAGTACTGCCGATAGACCGAATCCTCTTCCTTGGCGGCCTTGGCAGTCAGGGCGGAGCTGCGGTGGAAGGCGTCGCGCAGCTCGGCGCGGGCGTCGGCGCTGTCGGAGATCATTTCGGCAATAATGTCGTGCGCCCCGGCAAGCGCGTCCTCGCTCGAAAGCACGCCCTTTTCCACGTTGATGAATTTCTCGGCGGCGGAGGCAAGATCCATTTTCTGCTGGAGGAAGATGGCGTCAGCCAGAGGCGCAAGCCCCTTTTCGCGTGCGATGGTGGCGCGGGTGCGGCGCTTGGGCTTATAGGGGCGGTAGAGGTCTTCCACCACGGCGAGGGTGGCGGCCTCGTTGATGGCGGCTTCCAGCTCGGGGGTGAGCTTTTCCTGATCACGGATGGAGGAGAGCACCTCGGTCTTGCGCTTATCGAGGTTGCGGACGTAGGTGAGGCGCTCGTCCAGCGCACGGAGCACCTGATCGTCGCATTCGCCGGTCATTTCCTTGCGGTAACGGGCAATAAAGGGGATGGTGGAACCCCCGTCGATGAGCGTGATGATGTTTTTGACGTGCTCCTCGCGGAGCTTGAATTCTTTGGCGAGTAATTTGATTTCGTCCATGGTGATCCTTTCTTGAAATGCAATGATTTACGATCCGGCAGAAAATGCCCTCTCCGTCACGCCTTCGTCGTGCCACCTCTCCCATAAGGAGAGGCTTTGGGGACGCAACATCCCGGAAGGCTCGCCCTTTGGGAGAGCTGTCAGCGAAGCTGACTGAGAGGGCAGGAATATTCATTTGAATCTCGATTCCCGTTTCAGCGGAAGCGCTCGACGAGGTCGAGTCTCTCCCACGGGAGGTCGATGTCGGTGCGGCCGAAGTGGCCGTAGGCGGCGGTCTGACGGTAGATGGGGCGGCGGAGGTCGAGCTGTTCGATGATGGAGGCGGGGCGGAAGTCGACCTTTTCGGTGACCAGCTTTTCGATCTTTTCGACCGGTATCTTTTCCGTGCCGAAGCAGTCGACAGAGATGGAGACCGGCTTGGCCACGCCGATGGCGTAGGCAAGCTTCATTTCGCTGTCGTCGCAGA
>JAKSPX010000202.1 GCA_024404415.1 Clostridia bacterium
TCCGTCCTCGACCTTGGCAGAAATGGTGATAAGCGCGCCGCGCATCTTATCGGCAATGCCGTATTTGAAGGCGTTTTCCACGAAGGGCTGCAGGATGAATTTCACGACGCGGCAGCTCTCCGCTTCCTCCGTCACGTCATAGACCACGTCAAAGCGCTCGCCGTAGCGCAGGCGGTGGATCTGGATGTAGTTTTTGACGTGCTTCAATTCGTCGGCGAAGGAGACGATATCCTCCTTGACCGACGTGGTGTAGCGGAAGAAATCCGCCAGGGCGACCGCCATGGCGCCGGCTGCGCTCGCGCCCTCGCGGCGGGCATTGTAGTTGATGAATTCCAGCGTATTATAAAGAAGGTGGGGGTTGATCTGCTGCTGGAGCATCTGGAGCTCGGTGCGTGTGTTGAGCGCGATCAGTTCGTTTTCACGGTTGATCCGGCGCGCGTTTTCCTCGATCAGGGCGGCCATACGGGCAACCATCAGGTTGTAGCTCTCCACCAGCGCCCCGACCTCGTCCTTGCGGGCATAGCGGATGGGCGTGATGTCGCTCACGTCGCCGATGTGCTGCATACTGTCGCCGATAGTTTGAAGCGGCTCGGAAAGGCGGCGTGAAAGGAAGAGCGAAGCCGCCAGTAAGAAGACCATAACGATGACGAACATGAAATAGTAGTTGCTGCGCAAAAGGGCGGATTGCTCCGAATAGTAGCGCATATCGTTGTATGTGATGATCCTGCCGCCGAAAATGCCGTTGGTGTCCTCCAGAATGAGGTATTCGTCGGTGGCGGTGTTCATGTTTCCGAGGCCGCTGCCGGCTTTTTCAAGGAAGTCCTTATCGGTGCCGCTCGAAACAGAGGAGATCAAAACCTCATTATGAGGCCCGGTGATGATGAATTCATGGCCGATGTCCGGGCGGAGGTCATAGAAATTGGTCATGTTGAGATAAAGCGCAAAATAGCCGACCAGTGTCCGTCCGCCGAGCTCCTCCTCATAGATGGGGTAAACGATGGCGGGCAGCAGATGCCCGGCGCCCTCGGTGTTGTCCACCGTCATCATGACATAGTACCAGCCGTTGGTCCTCTGGCGTCTCCCGACCGTGTCGAGATTGAGCGGATCGTAGGCGTAAACCGTTTTCGTGTTATAGATCTCGTTCCGATCCTCGTCAAAAAGGGCGAAATGGGTAAACATATCCGACTCGGCATAGATGGTATCCAGCTTGGTCTTGAGGATGGTGGTCGTCTTATAGGTACTCCGGATGAACCCGGCGATCTGCTCCTCGGGGTAAAGCTCGCTATACAGGACGGTACTGTTCATCAGATCACGCACGTTTTCCGAAACCGCAGAAGAGACCTCGCCCATATATCGGTAGTTGGTTTCGAGAACATATTTATCGAGCTGTCTCTGGAAGACAAAACCTGAGGCGATCGCCGGCAGGAGCGCTGAGCAGAGCAGGATGATCAGCACCCGGTAGACCATCGGAAGCGGAATGGATCTGCCCGGCACTTTCCACTTGATCTCCTCATAGGCGCCGTTATTGAACTGTTCGTTAAAGGTGACGCGCAGGCGTCTGAGCGGGTTCAGGAGCAGCTCCGCCATCAGGCAGGCCAGAAGCGCCGCGAAAACCACCATGCCAAGTCCGACCAGCAGCAGGACCGGCATAAAATCCATGCCTTCGTCACCCGCGGCCAGTTCATCGCTGATGATCATGGAAAAATCGCCGTTTTTGAGAGAGATAGCGCGGTTTTGAAGTCTGACCGCACCGCCGCTCACCCAGGAATCCTCCTCACCGCCGTGGGAGGTCACCGTCAGTTTTTCCTTTTCTCCGAGGGTTGAAAAGAGGGTGCGCTCATCGTACAGGAGCGTGATGGAGGCGTCATTCTGTTCAAGAATATCTTTGAGGAAATCGCAGCGGACCGTTACGAAGATCTGCGAGCCGCCGTAGAGTGAACGGGTAGTGAGAACGAGGCGGCCGTCGAGCAGGGACAGGAAATCGCGGATGCCCTTCTCCGCCTTTTCGGAGATGGAAATGCCGCTCATGCGGATGCCTTCATCGAAGATCTCGTCAAGCTGGCCTTCTTCATAATAAAGCCACTCGTGTGACGATAATGTCTCCCACTCACGCATACGGACGAATTTGAGCTGTGCCATGGTTGGAAGATCGCGGCTGACAACGCCGTCCTCCCCCATCTTTTTGACGTAGGAGGCTTTATCATAGGTCGAGCCAAGAATAATGACCGCGTCCACGGCATTCACCGGGATGTCGAGTTCATCCAGATAATTGCCGGCGCGGTCAGCAAGTGCTTCGAGATCCGCCTTGGCGAGCGTCGCTGTGGACGCCTCGGTAAAGTCGGTGACGTTGGCGTTTTCGCACGCCTTCAAAACCGTTTCGGCAACGTCGAAACGGTTTTCCGCTCTTCTCTCAAGCGCGTAGCATTTGATGTTGAAATCCTCCTCGGAAAGCCGCTCGCGCGTGGCCGAGGCGATGCGGAAGCAGGAAAAGAGCAGGATCGCTTCCACGAACAGAAGCAGAGCCGCCACAATCAGCGGCAGTTTGACGCGGTAATTCTGCATGGGTCATTCTGTCAGGCCGAGGCTGGATCGGTAGTCGATCGGCGTCTGCCCGGTGTATTTCTTAAAAATGGAAGAGAAATAGCGTGAATTCTCATATCCGACCGCCGTAGAGATCTCGTAGATCTTCAGGCGCGGGTTTTTCAGGAGCTCTTTGGCCTTTTCCATGCGCTTGGTGGTCAGGTAGTTGATAAAATTCATCTTGACCTCCGAGCGGAAAAGGTAACTGACATACGTCGGCGAGAGGTATACGTGGTCAGCCACATCGTCGAGGGTGATGGTACGGGTAAAATTCTTGTCGATAAAGTCCAGCGCCGAGCGGGTGACCAGCTTCATGGAGTTGGTGTCGCCGATCTCGTCCGGTCTCTCGGGGATCTCCTCCGCGTCACCGCGCTCATCGCTTTCTTCCTCATGGGAGATGAGGAAACTGTCTCTTTCATGCGGAGCGGCAAGCAGTCTTTCCGCGCTGTGAAGCGAGGCCAGAATATTGGATTTATCCGAGACATAGATACCCATGGCGGCGCTCACGGTTGTTCCCAGCATCTGCGCCACCGAATAGATGGAATCCTTGATGCCCTCGGCCAGCTCCTCCGCCTCGGATGCGTTCATTTCCTTGGAGATGAGGATCCACACGTCGCCCGTGCGGGAGTCGACACGTCCGCAGACGTTTTCGTTTTCCTCCAGGTATTCGCTTACAATGTTGTCCAGTGCAAAGGTGATGAGCGACATCTCGTCGCCATAGTGTTCCTTTGGGTCCTCTCCATCCAGATCCATGCGGATGATCATCGCGGCAAACCGGTCGCCGTCCAGATTCAATTCGGCGTAGGCACTGCTCTCTTCGATCTCATCCTCAGTCATGTGTTCGGTGAAGAAATGCTTGAGGAAGCGGCGGCGCAGGCCGCGGATGATCTCCTGCTTCTGGAAATGCACCGTCTCGTAGCGTACCTTTTCACTGTCCTCTTCCTTCTTGGCTGCGACCAGCTTCCGGAAGGCAGTCTTCAATTCGTTTTCGTTGATGGGCTTGAGGATATAGTCTACCACGGCGCTTCTCATGCACTCGCGTATGTATTCAAAATCGTCGTAGCCGGTGAGCACGATCACGCCGATCCACGGAAAGCGCTCGTGTACCTTTTTGATCATGTCGATGCCGTTCATGACCGGCATGTGGATATCCGAAAGAATGAAATCCGGTTGTTCCTTGTAGACCTTTTGAAGGGCCAGAAGGCCGTGCTCGGCAAAATCCACCTCAGTGATGTCGAATTCTTCCCCATGTATGTCCCCAAGTCTTCT
>JAKSPX010000203.1 GCA_024404415.1 Clostridia bacterium
CTTTGGCGGAAATCTCCAATTACTACATCGAAAACACCACCGTGACCATGGAATTACAAAAGCTGGATGCGGAGACCTTCGGGAAGCGCATCGAAAGGATCGGGAGAGAATTCCCGTGGCTGGTCTACGAGGAGGACGGAAAGATCCTCGGTTACGGCTACCTCAGCTTCTTCAACGAGCGGGCGGCCTACCGCTTCACCTGCGACCTTTCTTTATATGTGGATAAGGACGCGCGCGGCAAGGGCATTGGCTCGGCGCTTTTTGGGGAACTGGAGGAAAAAGCAAGGGAACTGGGCTTTTCCACGATATTGTCGCTGGTCACAAGCGAGAATCTCCAAAGCGCGGAATTCCATTTGAAGCACGGCTTTGAAAAAGCGGCGGAGTTGCCGTCGGTCGCGTTCAAGTTCAAGCGCTGGCTGGGACTTACTTATTATCGGAAGATGCTTTCGCTCCCCTCCGACCCCGAGTCAGGCGAAAGGTGAGGTAAAAGGATGTTATTCGGAAAACACATCAACCGTTATTATTGGAAATACGCGCCGGTGCTCCTTCTGGGCGTCGCGGCGCTGATACTGGTCGACTATATGCAGCTTCTGGTGCCGGAAATGTACCAGATGATCATCAACGGCGTCAACGACGGCACGGTCTTATTGGATGGCGTGGAGCGCGCCTTTGACATGGACTTCCTTCTCGACGAGATCTGCCGCCCCATGATCGTCATCATCCTTTCCATGGTCACCGGGCGATTCCTGTGGCGCGTCTGCTTCTTCGGCTCGGCCATCCGCGTGGAGACCGACCTCAGAAGCCGCATGTTCGACGTCCTCAAGGGGCTTTCGCAGAATTATTACCATGAAAACAAGGTCGGCAACCTCATGTCGCTCTTCACCAACGACCTCGAGACGGTGCAGGACTGCTTCGGCTCCGGCATCCTGATGCTGGCGGACGCCGCCTTCCTCGGCGCACTGGCCATCATGAAGATGTTCCGCATGAATCTTTTATTGACCTTCCTTTCCATGATCCCGATGGCGATCCTGCTCTCGGGCAGCCTCATCGTCGGCAAATATCTGACTCTGAGCTGGGAAAAGAGGCAGGAGGCCTTCTCGGCGCTCTCGGATTTCTCGCAGGAGAGCTTCGCGGGCATCGCCGTCATCAAGGCCTTCGTCAAGGAATCCAAGGAGCTTCTCTCCTTCCGCAAGCTCAATAAGCAGAATGAAGACACCAACATCGCCTATACCAAGCTCTCCACCAAGCTCAATATCTGCGTGACGCTGCTTGTGGAGTCGGTCGTCTGCGTCATCATCGGCTACGGCGGCTATCTCGTGTGGAAGGGCACCTTCAACGTCGGTCAGCTTGTGGAATTCATCGGCTACTTCACGGCTATCATCTGGCCGGTCATGGCCATCTCCCAGCTCATCGAAATGCGCTCCCGCGGCAACGCGTCGCTCAAGCGCATCAGCGAGCTTTTGGACGAAAAGCCCGAAATGGTGGATAGAGCCGACGTCGCCGAGCCCGCGCCGCTCACCGGCAATATTTCCTTTAAGCACCTGACCTACCGCTTCCCGACGAGAAATTACGACATCTTAAAGGATGTGACCTTTGAAATCAAGGCCGGGGAAAACGTCGGCATCGTCGGCAAGACCGGCTGCGGCAAGACCACGCTGGTCGACCTGATCCTCAGAACCTACAACGTGCCCGACGGGACGGTCTTCCTCGACGGTCACGACGTCAACACCATCCCGATCCGCACCGTGAGAAAGTACGCGGCCTACGTTCCGCAGGATAACTTCCTCTTCTCGGATACCATTGCCAATAACATCGCCTTCGCCTCGGATACCGACGACCGGGAAAACGTGGTCAACGCCGCCGTGCTCTCGGACGTGGACGAAAATATCCGCGAATTTGCCGAAGGGTATGAGACGGTGCTCGGCGAACGCGGCGTGACGGTTTCGGGCGGGCAGAAGCAGCGCATCTCCATCGCCCGCGCCCTCATGAAAAACGCCCCGATCCTCATTTTGGACGACTCGGTCTCGGCGGTCGACGTCAAGACCGAAAAGGCCATTCTCGAAAACCTGAAGACCCTCCGCAAGGGCAAGACCACCATTCTCATCGCCCACCGCATCACCACGGTGGAGAAGATGGATAAGATCATCTTCCTCGAAGACGGGCGCGTGGAGGCCGTCGGCGCCCACAGGGAGCTTTACGAGACCTGCCCGGCTTACAAAAACATGGTCGACCTGCAGAAGCTCGACGAGCTGGAAGAAGAGAAAGGAGAATAAAATCATGCGTGAGTGGTATCCTTTGCTCTTTGTCGGCGGCATCATCGGCGTCTTTACGCTGATCTTCGCCATCGCTTACAGCACCATCAAAAACCGCAAGGAAGAAATCGGCTTTGACCGCAACATGAAGGACGGCGAAATCATCCGCCGCATGGCCGTCTACGCCAAGCCGCACATCGGAAGCTTCCTGATCGTGCTCCTTCTGATGCTCTTCTCGGTCTCTTTCGACATTATTTCCCCCATCCTGATGGGCGAGGCCGAGGAACTGGTCAAATCCATTGACGATTCTACCCTCCATACGCTCTATCTTTACGTTGCGGGTTATGCCGTCGTGCTGATCGTTTCGCTCGTCTGCTCCTATTTCCAGGCGGTGCTTTTACAGAAGGTCGGCCAGAAGATCCTCTCGGCCATCCGTGAGGACATCTTCACCCACATCGAAAGCCTTTCGCACAATCAGCTCAACAATATTCCCGTCGGCAAGCTGGTCACCCGTGTCACCAACGATACCAACGCCATTTCCATGATGTTCACGGGCATTCTGGTCAATCTCATCAAGAACTGCTTCATCATCATCGGCGTGTTGATCGCCATGCTGGCCCTCAACTACGAGCTGACGCTCATGGTTTTGTCCTTCGTGCCGTTCATCGTGATCTTCACCGTGATCTTCCGCAAATTCTCCCGCAAGGCCTACCGCAAGGTCAAGGACGGCACCACCGACATCAATACCTTCCTCTCGGAAAACCTCTCCGGCATGAAGATCATTCAGATCTTCAACCGCGAGGAGCGCAAGCAGGCTGAGTTTGAGGAGAAGAACCGCCGTCTCGGCAAGGCCAAGAACCGCCAGATCTTCGTCTTCGGTATCTTCCGGCCGCTGGTCTACATGCTCTACATTTCCTCCGTGCTCTGCCTTTTCTATCTCGGCGGACGCGGGTACATCAAGGATACAGTCTTCATGGGGCAGGAGATCACCGCCGGCATCATCGTCACCTTCTATATGTACATCTCCAAGTCCTTCAACCCCATCCAGAGCCTTGCCGAGCAGTTCAACTGGCTGCAGTCGGCCCTCGCCTCGGCGGAAAAGATCTTCACCATTTTCGATATGGAGCCGGAGATCGTCGATGCGCCGGATGCCATCGAGCTGGAGACCGTGAAGGGCGATATCGAATTCAGAAACGTGTGGTTTGCGTATAAAGAGGGCGAATGGGTCCTCAAAAACGTCTCCTTCAAGGTCAATGCGGGCGATACCGTTGCCTTCGTCGGCCCGACCGGCTCCGGCAAGACCACCATCCTCTCGCTTCTCTGCCGCAACTACGATATCCAGAAGGGCGAGATCCTTGTGGACGGCGTGGATATCCGGACGATCAAAATCGCGTCCCTCCGGAAACATTTCGGGCAGATGTTACAGGACGTTTTCCTCTTCTCCGGCACCATCCGCTCCAATATCCTGCTTCAGAAGGACGACGTGACCGATGAGGAGATCATGAAGGCCTGCCGCTACGTCAACGCGGATAAGATCATTGATAAGCTCGATAAGGGGCTTGACGAAGAGGTGAGGGAGCGCGGCAGCAACTTCT
>JAKSPX010000204.1 GCA_024404415.1 Clostridia bacterium
GTGGGAATCCGTCTTCCAATAGAGGAGAGAACGGATTGCCACAACCAGTCTGCGGACTGGTTTCGCAATGACAAGGGCATTTTGCGACAGCCCCTTCTTATTACCTTTGATTTACTTCTGATCCTCGGGGATGATGAGGTTCGCGCCTTTTCTGATCTCGGCGATCAGCTCGTCAAGCGAGGTGATGGGCTTTTCGGTTTGGATGCCGCCGCGCGCCTGGTCGCCGAGCTCGTGTGCGTCGGAGCCGGAGGTCATCAGAAGGCCGTAGTGTTCGGCCCATGCCCGCGCGATGAAGTTGCGGGAATCGTGGCGCGGATGGCCGTTCATGACCTCGATGCCGTCCACGACGTCGGGCTTGTTGACCACCATGGAGTTGCGGAAGGGGTGCGCCTGAATGAGGAGCAGGCCGTTTTCCCGGCAGAAGGGGGAGAATTTCGCGATGCCCCAGTCGAGAATGTCGTCCCCGAGGCCATAGAGAATGTCTTCGGTCAGGCCGTAGACGAGATAATCGTTGTTGTTTTCATGAAAATGGAATTCCGCGCCGAGAAGGACGGTGAAATCCTCGCCCGCGGCCTCTTTTGCGGAGCGATAACCCTTGAGGAAGTGGGTGACCTTGTCCTCCCAGGTTGGAAGGTCGAGATCCATAAAGGTCCAGGGGTTGATGTGGTCGGTGAGGCATAGGCCGGCATACCCGGCGGCTTTGTAAAGTCTGACCATCTCTCCGGCGGGCACGCGGCCGCAGCGGGAGACCTCGGTGGAATGAACGTGGGTTTCAAAACGGTACATATTGTTGACCTTCTTTGCTTTATTTCTTCTATTATTGTAGCACAAGAACAGGGCGAAATCCAGTATCAACCGGAAAAACGGGGATCAGAACCACTTTTTCTTCCGCCCGATCAGCCAGAGCACCAGAACCGTGACGATCGAGAGCAGGATGACAAAAACATAACCGTATTTCCACGTGAGCTCGGGCATATAGCGGAAATTCATGCCGTACCAGCCGACGATGATGGTGAGCGGGAAAAAGATGCTGGTGAGCACCGTGAAGATCTTCATGGTCTGGTTCATTCTGGTGTCCAGATAGGAGGAATAGGCGTCCTGCAGATGCTCCACCGTCGCGCGGAGGCTGGCGGTGTCCTCCTTGAGGCGGGCGATCTTTTTGGAGATGTTGTCCACGTAGATGAGGCTATCCTCATCGAAGATATCGTTCTCGTTTTCGCAGACCGCCTCGGTTATGTCCAAAAGCTGGGAATAGTAGGCGTGGCGCTTGGTGAGCTCCTTTTTGGTGTGGAGAAGCTCCATGTTGAAGGTTTTCTCGACTTCGGTGCTGAAAAGAGCCTCTTCCTTTTCGGAAAGATCGTTTTCCAGCGTCTCCAAAACGAGGTTGTCGCCCGCAAGCAGGGAATCAAGGAAGGCGAAAAGCACCTTCTCGGGGCAGACACGCCCGGCGGGGTATTTGCGGACGGAGGCGAAGAATTTGTTTTTGGTGGAGGAATCCCGGTCTTCGATGTCCACGACCACAAACAGGTTGTTTTTGATGAAGAGGGCGATGAAATCATCGGCCTCCTCGTGCGCGTTCAGGATGCACAATTCGGTAAAGGTGAAGGCACGGTGCACCTCCACGCCGGTGCGGAAAAAGCGGTTGGCGTTTTTGCAGGCGTCGACGGTGCTCTGCTCAAAGCCGAGGGTCTGACTGACCGCCGCGAGCTCTTCCAGGGTGACGTAACCGACCGTGAAGACCTCGGGGTTGATGTCGCCGGGCTCGACCGGCTGAAGATCGGCGGATGTGAATTGAAAGAACATAATTTACCTCTCTGAATCGTTGGTTCGGTCGTCCTGAGGACGGGGAAGATCATGCGCGAAGTGAAGGTGCCGGAGAGCCGCCTTTCCCTCCGCGTCGTTATAGGAAAAGCCGAGCTTTTCGCCGACCCATCTGGCCGTGTCCTCAAAAAGCGCTGTCATTTCAAAGACGCTTTCCCACGCCTCTTTCGCATCAGCGCCGAAAAAGGTCGCAAGATAGCGGGCGTAGTCCTCCTGCGGCAGGCGGTATTTCAGGTATTTCCCGGATTTGCCGACGCTGAAGGAGAAATCGGTCAGGATGCCGACCTTCCAGGAGAGCAGTTTCAGAAGCTGGGGGCGGACGTGGAAATTGGTCATGTCCTCCACGTAGGGAAGCTCGTCCCGCCAGAGGCCCTTGGCGATGTTATTGGTGCACCACCAGAATTCATTGCAGGAGGCGAGAAATTCCGCTTCGGTCGGCTTTTTCGCCCGATAGTCTTCATCGGTGGAGGCGGGGATGGGGGGCAGAATGCCGTCTTTATCGAGCAAAATGATGCAGAGCTTATCTTCGAGAATGGCTTTCCCGGCGTACCCGGCCTCCATGAGGGTCAGGTCGATGCGCACCCCGTCGGAAAACTGCGTGAGATAGGCGTAACGATGCTCGAAATCGACTTCCTCTCCAAGCGAAAAGTCGACCTCGTCGGGACATTGCATATAGGTGACCTCGCCGAAGCGGGTGATCCAGCTTTCATCGCGGATGAAGCTCGTCGTCTCCCGGACAACGTAGACGATGTCGTAATCCTGAAAGACGTCGCGCGGCGCGTTGGGGTTGGTGCGGGAGCCGTTCATGAAAACGGCGCGGACGCGCTCGTCCTTTTCGGCGGTCTCGAGGATCAGGCGGAGCATTTCTTCTTCGGTGCGCATGGGTTTTCCTCCCGAAAACAGTTTCCATAAGCATACACGATGAGGATGCGGCTGTCAAGTGCTCTTGCAAAAGAAGAACGATATGGTATAATGAGAGAAAAGAACGGAGGCAATCAGGACGAATAACTACCTCAAGGCTGTGTTTTTTGAAAAGCCGGACTATATTCCCGTCAATTTCGCCATCAACGCCGCGTGCTTTCATCATTATCCGAAGGAAGCGATATGGGAGCTGATGGAAAGCCACCCTCATCTTTTCCCCGCGTTTGAAAGGCCGGGAGAAAACTGGGAGCCTTCCTATGCGCCAGATTCCCGGAAAGGCTTCTTCCACACCGACGACATGGGCTGTGTCTGGACCTCCGCCGATGACGGCATCCGCGGGACGGTGGTCGGCCATCCGCTCGAAGACTGGTCGGCATTTCATAAGGCGTGGCAGCTTCCCGACCCGGCGGCCTCCGACGGTTTCGGGAAAACCGATTGGGAAAAGGCGGAAAAGGGATGGAAAGAGACGAAAGCAAAGGGCGGAAGACTTGTCCTGGGTCTTCGTCACGGGCATACCTTCCTCCAGTTATCCGATCTCCGGGGGTATGAAAATCTGCTTTTTGACATGGCGGATGAGGAGCCGTTGCTTGACGAGCTGATCGACGAACTGACGGAATTCAACCTCGCGATTATCCGGCGCTTTGTCAGAAACGGCGCGGATATGGTCTGTTATCCCGAGGATCTCGGCATGCAGGTCGGCCCCATGCTCTCGCCCGCGGAGTTCCGCCGCTATATCAAACCGGCCTATCAGAAGCTGATGAAGCCCGCGAGGGAAGCGGGGGTGGCCATTCAGATGCACTCGGACGGCGACATCCGTCTGCTCGCGGACGACCTCATCGAAAGCGGCGTGCAGAGCATCAACCTGCAGGATCTGGTCAACGGCGTCGACTGGATCGCCGCGCGGTATAAGGGGAAGGTCTGCGTCGATCTGGATATCGACCGGCAGAAGATCACGCCCTACGGAACGCCCGAAATGGTGGACGAGCTGATCCGCGAGGAAGTGACCAAGCTCGCCACTCCCGAAGGCGGCCTCGCCCTGACCTACGGCTGGTACCCCGGCGTGCCGCTTGAGAATATCCGCGCCCTGATGGACGCGC
>JAKSPX010000205.1 GCA_024404415.1 Clostridia bacterium
TTAAGATGCCGGTGAGCTTATGCGCTTCGGCGCGGATGATGGTTTCGAGGCCGTGGCCATAGAAGGAATAGGAGAGCTCGGAGGCGTAGGTGGGGGACACCGTGGTAATGGCGTCGGACATGACCAGCGCACCCTTCATGAGGTTGATGCAGCCCGCGAATTCATAAATGGGGTAGTATTTGTCGGGTACGCCGCAGACGTCCGAGAGGAAGTTGAGCTGGCAGAAGCCCTGATACTCGATGTTGTGGATG
Organism: Clostridia bacterium; assembly: GCA_024404415.1. Taxonomy (GTDB): domain Bacteria; phylum Bacillota; class Clostridia; order Oscillospirales; family QAMX01; genus RUG11797. The sequence goes on from JAKSPX010000205.1 coordinate 252, forward strand.
GTGAAGACGGTCTTGATGCCCTCATACCCTTCCAGGCTGCGGAAGAAGGCGTCGTAGAAGAGCGGCACAAGCGCCGTCTGCCAGTCGTTGGCGTGGATGACGTCGGGCTTGAAATCGACGAACTGCAGCATTTCCAGAAGCGCCTTGGAGAAGAAGGCGAAACGCTCGCCGTCGTCATACTGGCCATAAGGGGTCGGACGGGCGAAATAATACTCGTTGTCGATGAAATAATAGCGCACGCCCTCGTTCACCGCGGCGTAGATGCCGCAGTACTGCTTTCTCCACGCGAGGTCGACCATGGTGCTGGCGACGTAGCGGATGTCTTCGGAGGCGTTATCCTTGAGGGATCTGTAATAGGGGATGACCACGGCGACGTCGTGGTCGTTCGCGGCAAGGCATTTGGGAAGCGAACCGAGCACGTCCCCGAGACCGCCGGTCTTGAAATAGGGGAGCGCTTCGCTTGCGGCAAATAGGATTTTCATGGTTTGGTTCCTTTCTCAGAAGATGGAAGGGCGGGAAATATACGCTCATTCGACGTAAGTCTGGCCCTTGGTCAGAAGACGCGGATGAGTGGGATCGCCGATGATATGTGCGCCGGGAGCGACATGGACGTTCTTGTCCGTGATGCAGTAGCGGAGGACCGCTCCGTCGCCGATGACGCTGTCCTGCATGATGATGGAGGAGGCGATGTCGGCCTTCTTGCCGAGCTTGACGCGGCGGAAGATCAGACTGTGCTCGACGTGGCCTTCAATGGAGGAGCCGTCGGCGATCAGGCTTTCGCGCACGATGGAATCCAGACCGTACAAAAGCGGCACGTCGGAAGGGGTCTGGGTGGAGATGTGGCCGTTCCGGAAGAAGACGTCACGGCGGATGGAGGTGTCGAGCAGATCCATGCTGGCGTTGAAGTAGTCGTAAAGGGTGCGGACCTTGGTGATGTAGCCGGTGTGGTCGACGACGCCGATCTTCAGGGTGGAGACGTAGCGGCTCAGAAGCTCGGTTTCAAAGAACTTGTAGCTGCTCACGCGTGCAAAGGAGATCAGGTCGAGCAGGAGCGAACGGCTCATGACGCAGATGCCGGTGCTGAGGTGTTCAAAAGCCGGGTCGCCGGAGGCGGCGGAGATGGCCAGGGAAAACCTGGAGAAAAACGGCCGAAACGTGGCCGGTTTCGTCTGCCTTGAAGGCGGTGTCATAGGTGCCGCGGGCGCCCTTGCTCCCCTGCGGGACGGTGAGGTAGGTCACGTCGTTCCCGGCTTCGATGTGGCGGCGCAGGAGCGCATCAAGGTCGAGGTTGGTGACGACGTCGGGCTCGCAGAGGAAGACGTATTCGGCATGATTCTTCACCAGATAGGATTCGGAGCCGATCAGCGCCTTGAGCTTGGTGTCGTAGGGCGAGGACTGATTCATAAAGGCAAAGGGCGGCAGGAAGGTGAAGCCGCCGGTGCGGCGGTCAAGATCCCATTCGCGGGCGATGCCGATGTGGTCCAAGAGGGACTGATATTTTTCTCTTACCGGGACGCCGATGATCTCGACGCCGCTGTTGACCAGGTTGGAAAGCGAGAAGTCGATAAGGCGGTAGCGGCAGCCGAAGGGCAGAGCACCGAGCGATCTTGCGGAAGTGAAAAGATCCATGGTGGAGTTGTCGATGTTGGCAAAGATCAAAGCCATTCTGTCGTTCATACTCACTCACTCCTTCCCGGAACGTCCTCTGCAATGACCTTTTTGCAGGGAACAACGGCGTTTTCGCCGATTTTCAGGTCGTAACCGATAACTGTGATGCCCCAGTCGTCGCGGTTGGGCGAATCCTCGGGGCGGCTGCCGACGACGGCGTTTTTGCCGACCCGCACGCCTTCGCCGACGATGGCGTACTGAACGACGGCTCCTTCTTCGATCACGGCGTCCGGCATGATCACACTGTCGCGCACGACGGCGTTTTTACCGATGTAGCAGCCGGTGGAGAGCACCGTGAAGTCCACGTTGCCGTAGACCTCGCAGCCCTCGCTCACGAAGGAGTCGGCGATGACGGCGTCAGAGGAGATGTACTGCGGCGGAAGCGCCGAGGTTTTCATGAAGATGCGGAAATCGGGGTCATCAAGGCGCATGGGCACGCGCGGGTTGATGAGGTCCATGTTGGCGTCCCAGAGGCTGTCGAGCGTACCGACGTCCTTCCAGTAGCCTTCGAATTCGTAGGTGAACATCCGCGCGCCCTCGTTTAAGAGCATGGGCAGCACGTCGTGGCCGAAGTCGTTGCTTGACGCGGAATTGGCGTTGTCGGCGAGGAGCGCCTTGCGCAGGGTATCCCATGAGAAGAGGTAGACGCCCATCGAAGCGCAGGTGGATTTCGGGTTCTTGGGCTTTTCCTCAAACTCGGTGATGCGTCCGGTTTCGTCGCTGATGACGATGCCGAAGCGGGAAGCCTCGTCGCGCGGCACGTTGATGACCGAAATGGTAACGTCGGCGTTGTTTTTTTCATGCGCGGCAATCATGCGGGAGTAATCCATTTTGTAGATGTGGTCGCCCGAGAGCACCAGAACGTATTTCGGGGAGAATTCGTCGATGAATTCGATGTTCTGGCAGATGGCGTTGGCCGTGCCCTTGTACCATTCGGAGGAGTTGGCGCGGGCGTAAGGCGGCAGGATGTGCACGCCGCCGTGGTTGCGGTCAAGACTCCAGGGACGGCCGCTGCCGACGTACTTGATGAGCTCAAGAGGTCGGTACTGGGTGAGGATGCCGACGGTATCGATGCCGGAATTGATGCAGTTGGAGAGCGTGAAGTCGATGATGCGGTACTTGCCGCCGAAATGAACGGCAGGCTTGGCGACCTTGCGGGTCAGGACCTCCAGACGGCTGCCCTGTCCGCCGGCCAGCAGCATGGCGACGCACTCTTTATTCTGGCGGATCATGATGAAAACACCTCTTTATCAGTTGATAATGGGAAATTCTCTTCGTCCGGCACGCGCTTGACCTCCCAGAAGAGGGCACTATACGGGGGAAGGGTGAGGCGGATGCGGTAGGGAAGAGAATGATAAGGTTCTTTTTCAGCCCGGACGGGCGGCAGGGGCTCCTGATTTCCGACGGCGAAAGATGCAGAATAAACGCCGTCGTAGGGAACGCCGAGGCAATAGTCGGTGAGCGTGGAAGGCGCGAAATGGAAGACGCAGATGAGTTCCTTCTGGGTGTCGGAAATGCGGCGGAAGGCGATCACGCCGTTTTTGCGGTCATCCGGGGAGATCCACTGGAAGCCCTCCCAGTTGCGGTCGTTCTGCCACAAAGCTTCATGCTCGAGATAGAAGAAATTCAACTCGCGCATATAGGTGTGGAAGGCGTTGTGGGAAGGATAGTCCAAAAGGAAGAAATTCAGGCCTTTTTCGTGTGTCCACTCGTCAAAATGGGCGAATTCGTTGCCCATAAAGGAGAGCTTTTTGCCCGGAAGGGCCATCATGTAAGCGAAAAGCAGGCGCAGAAGCGCGAATTTTTCGTCGTAGCTTCCGGCCATTTTCCGGATCAGCGAGCCTTTCCCGTGCACCACCTCGTCGTGGGAGAGCGGCAGGATGAAGTTTTCGGAG
>JAKSPX010000206.1 GCA_024404415.1 Clostridia bacterium
GGCGCCGGGCGTGAGGTCGGAAATGGCTTTGTTGAATTCCGTGGGAATACTCCTTTATTCGTCAAATTGGCGCGGGAGGGTGACATAGGTGACTTCGTGTCCGGTGGCTTCCAGATACTTGAGAAGATCGGCCCACGAAAGCTTCACGGTGGAGGTGGAAAGGCCGGGGTGGCCGCAGAAGACGGCGCTTCCCCGGAGTTCGTCGTCGATGATGAGGCGGATCTTCTGATCGGTATCGAAAAGCAGCTCAAGAGGGGAGACCGAGCCGGGGATGGTGTGGAGAAGCGATTTCATGGCCTCCTCACCTGCGAAGGAGAGCCGCGCGACCCCGAGCTGGGAGGAGAGAAATTTGGTTTTGAAGGGCTTGTCGCCGGGCATGAGGAGGAGATAGAAGTCGGTCTGCTGACGGTTGGTGAGGAAGAGGTTTTTGGGGATCTTTCCGCCAAGGACGCTTTCGATCAGGAGGCCGTCCTCCATGGTGTCGGCGTGGTGCGGCGGTCGGCGGGACGGCCGGAGAAGGGAACGGGGGAGATCTGCATAAATTTTCCAAAGGCGGCCGGAGCCGCATCCTTTCAGGATATTTTTTATATTTTACATGATTGGGGAGAGGATGTCAAGAAAGGGAGGCGGGAGGAGTTTTCAGTTTTCAGTATTCAGTTTTCAGGAGACGGTGAGGAGTGAAAACTTCTTACTCCTCACTTCTGAAAACTTATTCCCGCTAATTTGCAAAAAAATAAAAATTCCCTCTTGACAAAAGCAGAGTAAAGGTATATAGTATATAAGCTGCTTCCAAAGACAGCAGGTGAGTGATCGTAAAGCCGCAAGGCGCCTGCCGAGGACGCGAAACAGATATAGCTTTGATTATTTCTGTCTCTGTGTCTTTTTGGGATGCAGAGGCTTTTTTCATTCGGTTTTTCGCTTTTGCGTAGCGAAAAATCGGTATTTTTCCGCGGAGGTGAATTTCATGCCAAACGCAAAAGTCCTGGAGCAGAAGAAAGCGACTGTTGCTTCTCTCGTCGAGAAGATTCAGAATGCTGCTGGCGGCGTTATCGTCGACTATAAGGGCATTTCCGTCGCTGACGATACCGCTCTTCGCCGCAAGCTTCGTGAAGCCGGCGTCGAATACGCTGTCGTGAAGAACACGCTCCTCCGTTTTGCATTTGACAACACCGGCCTGGGTGATCTCGATCCTCAGCTCAACGGTTCCACCGCCATCGCCATCGCGTCCGACGCTGTCGCCGCGGCGAAGATCCTTTCCGAGTACTCTACCAAGACCAAGGAAGCCTTTAAGATCAAGGGCGGCTTCGTCGACGGTAAGGTCATCGACAAGGAAGGCGTGAAGGCTCTTGCTGAACTCCCGTCCAAGGAAGTTCTCATTGCCACCGTTCTCGCTGGTTTCAATGCTCCTATCACCGGTTTCGTCAACGTGCTCAACGGCAACATTCGCGGTCTTGCTGCCGCCCTCAAGGCGATCGCAGACAAGAAGTCCGAAGAGGCTGCTTAAGGTCTCTTAAAACACATCTATTTATTGGAGGAAATTAAAAATGGCAAGCGAAAAGATTACTGCTCTCATCGAAGAAGTTAAGGCTCTTACCGTTCTCGAACTCTCTGAACTCGTTCACGCTCTCGAAGACGAATTTGGCGTCTCCGCTGCTGCTCCTGTTGCTGTCGCCCCTGTTCCGACCGCCGGTACTGCTGCTGCTCCTGTCGAAGAAGAAAAGACCGAATTTGACGTCGTCCTCACCTCTGCCGGCGCTCAGAAGATCGCCGTTATCAAGGCTGTCCGCGAAGCTACCGGTCTCGGCCTGAAGGAAGCTAAGGACCTCGTTGATGGCGCTCCGAAGGAAATCAAGAAGGGTCTCTCCGCTGATGACGCTGAAGCCCTCAAGAAGGCTCTTGAAGCTGCTGGCGCTACCGCCGAAGTGAAATAAGGAAAAAAGCCAATTTCACGCCGCAGAGGTCAAACCCTCTGCGGTTTTTTCTTGCCTTTTTTCGCCTGACGGCGTATGATAAGGGCATCAGATCGGGAGGTATTTTATTATGGGAACCATCATCGGCATCGGCGGCGGATTCGAAGGCCGCGACGAATTTGACCTTGCGCACGACATCATCCGCCTTTCCGGCAAGGAAAATCCGCGTTTTCTGCATATCCCCACCACGTCTTATGACATTGCGAACGCCGGCACGGTCGGGCTTTATGCCAAAATGGGCTGTGACGTGGATATTCTCTACCTCACCCACGCCTACATGACCGAGGCCATCCTTGCGGAGAAGATCCGCGCGGCGGATATCATCCACGTTCCGGGCGGCAACCTGAAATTTGTGATGGACGTCTGGAAGAGGACCAACGCCGCTTTCTATCTCCACGAGGCCTTCGAGGCGGGCAAGGTGCTTTTCGGCGGCTCGTCGGGCAGCATGTGCTGGTTTGAGGAGGGCTTTGACGACTGCGGCCCCGAAAACAGCTTCATGTTCATCGAAGGGCTCGGTCTTCTTCCCTACAACAACGTCCCACATTACGAGGGCGCTTTCTGGCAGCAGTTCAATGACTACGCGGACAAAACGCCGCGTTCCACCATCGCCTGCGAAAACGGGACGGCGATCTGCTATCTTGACGGCAAGTGGTCGCTCCGCATCGCCTCGGCCCGTCCGGACGCCCGCGCGTGGTTTTTCGACGCGAAGGACGGGTACAAGCGCTATGACCTCACCGCCCATCCGGAGATCCTGGAAAGGCTCTGAACGAACGGAAAAATGCGGGCGCATGTGGGCATGCGCCCCTACGGGAATCATCCGTCGAAGACGGATTTCATCCATTACAAATGGATTTCATTCCGACGGGAGCTGCGCCGGGAAGGATAGGCGGCCAATGGCCGCCGCTGCGGGTGGAGAGCCGTTTGTCATTCTGAGACCGCAGGTCGAAGAATCTTTCCACTGGAAAAGAAAAGAGCCTTCGCTGCAAACCAAGTCCGCAGACTGGTTTGCGCTCAGGATGACAGGAAAGCCGGGTTCTGCGCAGACAAGGGCGGCGATCGCGACGCCCCTGCGGGAATCATCCGTCGAAGACGGATTTTTATGTTGACGACATTCGTGACCGTACATGGCAGTAAAAAACCTCCCGGTTCCATAAGGAATCGGGAGGTCATTTTATGCTTTATGCGTTTCGCACAGGGCTTTCAAGCTCAGAGCTGCGGGCCGGCGGCGACGAGAGCCTTACCGGCTTCGTTGCTTTCGTACTTGACGAAGTTCTTGTTGAAGCGGCTGGCGAGGTCCTTCGCCTTTTCTTCCCAGACGGAAGCATCGGCGTAGGTGTCTCTCGGGTCGAGGATGTCGGTGGCAACGCCTTCGAGTTCGGTCGGGACTTCGAAGTTGAAGTACGGGATCGTCTTGGTCGGGGCCTTGAGGATCGCGCCGTTGAGGATGGCGTCGATGATGCCGCGGGTATCCTTGATGGAGATGCGCTTGCCGGTGCCGTTCCAGCCGGTGTTGACGAGGTACGCCTTGGCGCCGCTCTTTTCCATCTTCTTGACGAGCTCTTCAGCATACTTGGTCGGGTGCAGTTCGAGGAAGGCCTGGCCGAAGCAGGCGGAGAAGGTCGGGGTGGGTTCCTTGATGCCGCGCTCGGTACCCGCAAGCTTTGCGGTGAAGCCGGAGAGGAAGTAGTACTGGGTCTGTTCCGGGGTCAGGATGGAGACCGGGGGCAGAACGCCGAAAGCGTCGGCGGAGAGGAAGATGACGTGCTTCGAGGCCGGAGCAGAGGAGACCGGGCGAACGATGTTTTCGATGTGGTCGATCGGGTAGGAAACGCGGGTGTT
>JAKSPX010000207.1 GCA_024404415.1 Clostridia bacterium
GTTTTCGATGTAGTAATTGTAGATTTCCGCCAAAGCCGAAGCGTCATCGGCACGCGCGGGTCGGATCCTTATCACAGTCTAAACATTCCTTTTTTCACATTTTCGTCTATCATACCACTTTTTCGCCCCTTTCGCAAGAGCCGCGAAAAAGGCTTCCATCCGCTTCCGGGAAATATCACAAACCGGCGGGCGATTCACGAATCGCCCGCATCGGCCGGGATGTGCATAAAAACCCGTGGCGTTTAGAATGTGGGCATTATATCATCGCGGTTGTAATTTGTCAATCGTGTTATATAACTTTTAACACTAATTTCATAATTCCGGTAAAAGTAAAGAGGCCGTTCATAATGAACAGCCTCTTGTGTGCACTTACTGATGCAATCAATAGAGCTTTTCGATGGGCGCTTCGGGGGCGTTCTTCTTGACGCTCTCGATGCCGTTGAGGCAGCCGGCCTTGGCCTTGTAGCCTTCGCCGACGGCGATGATCTCACCGTTCTTCGCCTTGAGGCGGAAACGGAATTCACCGGCCTTGTCGGTGTACATTTCGAACTTCGGGTGCTTCTGAACTTCGAAGTTCTCCACGGTCTGATCTTCGATCTCGCCGATGCAGTTCTTCTTGACGCTCTCCGCGCCGTTCAGGCAGGCAGCTTCGGAAGCATAGACCTCGCTGGTGGCGATGACTTCGCCGTTGGCAGCCTTGAGATCGAACTTGAAGCCGGTGTTGGTCTGCTTAATGACAAATTTTCCCATGATGATCCTCCATTTTATGATGATTTTTCTTTTGCCGTCTTTTCTATGGATTCATTATACCAAAACCGCGGAATTTGTCAAGAAAAGATTCAAAAATGACCTCCGCGTCGTGTGGATACGGAGGTCTTGTCGTTTTTTCTATCGGTCTTCGCGGAAGTAGGTCAAACCGAGGCTCTGCGGGCCCTGATTTTCCTTCTTATTGCGGACGCTGGTGATGATGAGGACGATGATGGTGACGATGTAGGGGAACATTCTGGTGACGTAGGTGTTCATCATGGTGAGGTACTGGTAGCACCAGTAGAAGATGCCGAACACGGGAGCCGCCCAGAAGAGGTTGAAGGGCTTCCACATGGCGAAGATGACCAGCGCCACGGCCAGCCAGCCGACCGCCTCGATATCCGGGACGTTGGCGGTGTTCCACGCGCCTTCCTTGAATTCAAGGACGCACACCGCGCCCGCAAGGCCGGTCATGCCGGAGCCGATGCAGGTGGCGAGGTACTTGTGGAGCGTGACGTTGATGCCCGCCGCGTCCGCCGTCGCGGGGTTTTCACCGACCGAGCGGAGCGAAAGGCCCATGCGCGTCTTGGAGAAATACACCGCCGTCAGGATGACGATGGCGAGGATGACGTAGAACATGAAGCCGTAGTTGAAGACCAGATCGGAAACGATGCCAAGCGAGGAGGAAAGCCCCGGGATCTTGGCCGTGAACACGCGGTAAGAGGCGTCGAGGCGGACGTTGCCGGTCTCCGAAATGATGAAGCAGTCGGAGAGGAACTTGGCAAGGCCGGTACCGGTGATGGTCAGAACAAGGCCGATGACGTTCTGATTGATGCGGAGAGACGTGGTGAAGAAGCTGTAGATCAGCCCCATGAACGCCGCGGCGAAGAAGGAAACCAGAATCGAAAGCAGGATGATGACGAGGCTCGACGTGCCGCCCGCCGACTCATAGGCAAAGAGCGAGACCGCCGCCGCCGATGCGCCGACGCACATGGTGCCCGGCGTGCCGAGGTTGAGGTTGCCGACCTTTTCGGTGAGCATTTCGCCCAGCGCCGCCAGCATGATGAAGGAACCGAAAATGATGGCCTTCTGCAGCCAGATGATGAGGGTCGAGAAATCCATCGTTATTTCGCCTCCTTTTCGGATTTGCGGAAGTTGAGCTTATAATTGATGAAGAATTCGCTGCCGACGATGAAGAGCATGAATACGCCGACGATGATGGCGGAAGCGCTCTCCGGGAAGCCGGTGGTGCTGTAAAAAGCGTCGAACACGTGCTTGGAGCCGTTTTCCAGGGCGACGATCAGGATGGAGATGCCGGCCATGGTGAGCGTGTTGAATTTGGACATCCACGCCACGATGATGGCGGTGAAGCCGTAGCCGCCGGTGATGCCCGTGGAGATGGTGTGCGTCTGGGAAGAGACTGTGAGGAAGCCGCAGAGGCCGCAGATGAGACCCGAGATCAGCATGGTGCGGATGACCACCTTGCCGACGCTGATGCCGGCGTAGCGGGCGGTGTTCTGCGAGTCGCCGACGACCGCGATCTCATAGCCCTGCTTGGTCTTTTTGAGGTAGAAATAGACCAGCGCGGCCACGATCACGATGATGACGATGTACCAGAGGTCTTCGTTTGCAAACCACGAGCCGCCGTGGCCCTGCCAGATGCGGCGGAAATAGCCCTTTTCATAGGTCGCCGCGTCGCGGAAGTTGCTGTTCAATACGCCGATGAAGACCTTGTCGCCCTTCCAGATGCTGACGAAGTAGTTGACGATGTTGATGGCAACGTAGTTCATCATGAGGGTGAAAAGCGTCTCGTTGGTCTCATACTTCGCCTTGAAGATGGCGGGAATGACGCCCCAGATGGCACCCGCCGCCATAGCGCCGACGGCCATCAATAAAAGCAGGAGGCCGTTGGGAAGAGTCGGGAAATCGTGCATGAAGTAGGCCGCGACCACGCCGCCGATGAGCATCTGGCCTTCCGCGCCGATGTTCCAGAAGCGCATCTTGAAGGCCGGAGCCAGAGCGGCCGCAAGGCACAGAAGCTTGGCCGCCGTCTTGAGGGTGGGCACCAGATAGTTGCTGCCGACGAAGGCACCTTCAAACATGGCGCCGTAGAGGCGGAAGGGATTGATCTTGAAAAGGAGCATGACGCCGATGCCGATGAGGAGCAGCGCCGCGAAGAAGGCGGCGATGCGGATGAGCCAGTTCTTCCACCACACAAGCGGTGTGCCGCGGCGGGTGATGTGGAAAAGCGGCTCGCGGATGGTCTTGGCATCATTCATGGCTTTCTTCCTCCTTCTCCGTATTTTTCAGCTTGGTCATCAGAAGGCCGACCTCTTCCTTGGTGGACTTTCTCGCGTCGACGATGCCGTTGGACTTGCCGCCGCAGAGCACCAGGATGCGGTCCGAGATGGCGAGCAGCACGTCGAGGTCTTCGCCGACGAAGATGACGGCGACGCCCTTTTCCTTCTGCTGGTTGATGAGGTCGTAAATCATATAGGAGGTGTTGATGTCCAGCCCGCGCACGGCGTAGGCGGTCATCAGGACCGAGGGAGCATTGGAGATCTCGCGTCCGACCAGCACCTTCTGGATGTTGCCGCCGGAAAGTCTTCTCACCGGCGTGTCAAGCGACGGCGTGACGACCTGAAGGGAGGAATAGATCTCCTCCGCCGTGGCAGACGCCCCGTGCTTGTCGATGAGCGGATTTTTGCCCTCGTCGTAGGATTTGAGCATGACGTTTTCCACCATGCCCATGGATCCGACCAGACCCATGCCGAGGCGGTCCTCCGGCACGAAGGAGAGGGCCACGCCCGCATCCCGGATCTTTTTGGCCGAAAGGCCGATGAGCTCGACCTCGCCGCCCTCGGGCGGGTAATATTTCACCGAGCTGCCCTCGGTGGTCTTGTAGAGTCCGGCGATGGATTCCAGAAGCTCGCGCTGGCCGCAGCCGGAAATACCGGCGATGCCCAGCACTTCGCCGCCGAGAACGTCGAAATTCAGGTCGTCCAGCGCCCTCACGCCGACGGCAC
>JAKSPX010000208.1 GCA_024404415.1 Clostridia bacterium
GAGAACATACTGGATGTCACTTTTGCCATTCACGGGTATGAAGACGCATTTGAAATGGACGGACTGGCTTTAGTCAGGCTTGGCGAAAGATTGATCCGGCGGTTGAGTCAGGAAGAAGAACTCCTTCGCGATAAAAAATGGACAGTCTATGTTCTGCCCTGTCTCAATCCGGATGGTCTGTTCCTCGGTGAGAGCAACAACGGCCCCGGAAGGGCAACGACCACCTGCTATGATGCAAGCGGCACGCTGCAGAGTGGCAACAATATAGGTATCGACATGAACCGCTCTTTCCCGTATCGGTTCATACCGTATGAGGATGCCCGGAATTTCAACGGAGACGAGCCGCTTTTGGCGGAGGAAGCGCGCTGCCTTGCTGGCTTTACGGAAGAGATCATGGGGGAAAAGGCGAATGTGCTGATTGACGTACACGGCTGGTATCAGCAGATCCTCACGACAGAGGGAGAGAATTTTCTATACGAATCGTTTCATACATATTTCCCGGAATGTACCTATATGCCGCTTACAAACGGCTTTGGATATTATTCCGCATGGGCCGGTTATGAATTGGGCTACGATAGCTGCCTCATAGAACTGCCGGGAGGAGTCGAAAGTATGGAGGATTTTGAGAAAAGCGGAGATACCGAGCGATTCATGAATGCGATTTTGATGCTGCTAAAAGATTATTGAGCGAAAATCAGGTGATTTTGAGAAAAAAACAGGGGCTGTAAAAAACTCACTTGTCCTTGCGAGACTATAAACCAGTCTGCGGACTGGTTTAACCCCCGCAGGATGGTCGTGGCAATCCGTTTTTCGATAAAAAAGACGGATTCGTGCGCCATTGTTGCTGACGCTGGCGCACGAGTGACGAGGCTTCATGAGTTTTTTTACAACCCCTGTCTTTGGATGCTTCTGTAAGTTACATAAAGGGTCGTTTCAAGCGGGAGACGGCGCGGGCTTGTGTTTTAGCCCGAGATGTGGTAGAATAGATGGAATCCACTTGAAAGGAAATTCCATGAAAAATCACACGCGCCTTTATAAACTCGTCTCCATTGCCCTCACCGCGGCGGGAATTGCCGTGATCGCGCCGTTTTCTGTTCCGATCGGCCCGGTGCCCCTCTCGCTTGCAAGCTTCGGGTGCATGCTCGCGGTCTATCTGTTATCCTATCCCGGGGCGGTATATGCCGCCGCGATCTATCTCCTCCTCGGCTTTTCAGGGCTCCCGGTCTTCTCGGGTTTCACCGGGGGCTTTCAGAAGCTCGCGGGGCCGACGGGCGGGTACCTTCTCGGGTATCTCCTGCTGGTGAGTATCGCGGGATGGTTTTCGGACAAATTGAACGGAGAGAAAAAAGGCTATCTTCTTGGCTTCCTCATCGGAACCGCCGCCCTTTATGCTCTCGGCACGGTCTGGCTGATGCTGGAGACCGGGCTTACACTTAAAAAGGCGCTTTTCACGGGCGTACTCCCGTTTCTGCCGGGTGACGCGGTGAAGATCTGCCTCGCCATGAAGCTCGGCCCGCTTCTTCGTGACCGCATCAGGAGACGAAAAGACTAATCAGCGCATCGCCGCAGCCGTTGAGGACGATGGCGAGAAGTCCGATCACGAAGCCGATCTTCTGGGCGGGGCGAAGCTTTTCATGAAAGAGGAGCGAACCGACAAGAACCGAGAGCATCACGATGGCTCCGTTGGAGACCGGGAAAAAGATCGCGGAAGGGATCCTCGGCGTGAGCGAAATATTGAGGCGGATGTAGAGGCAGCTTGTGACGCCGCAGAGAAGAACATATCGGAAGGCCGCAGCGGGAACGTGCGGTCTTCTTTCTTTCCGGGCGCCGTTGACGGTGTAGGCGAGAAGCGCGAAGAGGAGAGAAGAGACGAAGGACGCAGTGAGCATCATCTCATTCACGGCGGCACTCTTTTCCCCGAAGAGCTTGTAGAGAATGCCGACGCCGCCGCCCGCGAGAAGAAAGAGAAGGCAGTAGATATACCAGCATCTTTTCGGCCGGTCGCCGTGTGGAACGAAGGTGCAGAGGATCAGAGCCGCGATGAGGCCGAGAATGCCGACGATCTGGCAGGCGGTGGGGTATTCCTGCCGGAAAAGGACGCCGTAGACCACCACGATGATGAAGGCGGCACAGCCGATCAGGCTGGTGAGCGAGACCGGTCCGGTGGCCATGGACTGCATCTTGAGGTAGAGGAAGGCGCAGAGAAGGAGACCGTAGATGCTTCCGAAAAGCAGGGAAACGCCGGAAAAAACGGGGCCTCCCGCAAGAAGCGACCAGAAAAGAAGGATCAGGAACCACACGCCGCTGATAGCGGCATTGAATAAAAACACGTCGCCAGCGGTGTCGAGGCCTTTGTTTGAGAATTTGTGGAGAAGGGCGCTGTTGGTCACGGCCAGGGTCACCGAAAGAGCCATGAGGAGGTAAGGCATCAGTATTCCCTCCCCAGCGTTTTCATAATGGCCTCCCAGCGCGCCGGGTGGCTTTCGTGGGTCATGTAGGGGAGGAAGCCGAGCGAGAGGTAGAGCCGGATGGCGGGAATGCGGTGGTCATCGGTGGAGAGAAGGCAGCTTTGGTAGCCGCGCTCCCGGAGCGAATAAAGCGCCGCCGTGCAGACAAGCTTTCCTGCGCCTCTTCCGCGCGCTTCCGGGAGCGTCCCGACCATGCGGAACCATCCCTCTCCCGGGAATTCATCCTTTTCCACTGCCGTCGCCGTGGCGATGTCGCGCCCGTTCTTGGCAAGGTAGAAGACGTATTCCGGCCGGTAATGTCCGCCGTTCCGGACGAATTTATCAAAGGAGAAGCGGTAGCCGAAGCTCTTTTCAACGAGATCCTCCCAGAGAGAATCCAGCTTTTCGTCGTGGGTGTGGATGGAAAAGCCCTCGGGCAGGATCAGAGGAGGCAGGTCATCAAGCGAGGGCTTGCGCATGATGAGCTGGGGCGGACGTTCACTCATCCCACACGACCTCGTTTGCTTCGCGGTCAGCCGAGAGCACCTCGCCGATCGGGTCGCCGGGATCCGGCACGTCCATCAACTGTCCGCCAGCCATGGCGCTTTCGTGCGCGGTGAGGCCGGGGAGGTTGTAGCGCGCGGCCTGCCAGGCGTTGGTGGGGGATAATTTGCCCGTCATGTAGGCCTCGCAGAAGTCGTCCACCATGAATTTATGCGTCCCGGCGTGGTGGGTCGGGAGCGGCTGGAGCGCCTTCGGGATGCGGGACATTTTCTGAATGGGCGCTTCACCGCCGGACCAGGAGCCGTTGACCACGTTCTGCACGAAGTCGGGCTCGTCCTTGTGCTTGGTCAGTTCGGTGGGATTTAAAAGGTCGCTCACGTCCTCGTAAAGAGCGGTTTTTTCAGGCACGCGGATGTAACTGTGACGGCAGAGGGAACACTCGTAAGAGGCAAGCGTACCGTGGAAATTTGTGATGTAGGTCTCCGGCACCTTCCAGGCGATGCGGCGGTTTTCGCTGATGCGGGCAATGCCGCCGTTGGAGAGGTAAAGGAGCATGGAGGAATTGGAGAAGGGGTTGTCCCAGTAGTTCATGCCCTTGCCGAAAATATCCGGGTCGACGTGGTCGACGTAGCCGAAGGCCGCCACCTTTTTGGCGTAGGCCCCCGCGGCGGAGAGCACCATGCACCCGACGGCCGCCATCATCGTTCCGAATTTTCCTACGTTCATCTTGACTTCTCCCTATTCTTCTTTATACTCTCTACTCTCACATCGTTGATTTCAGGAATGCAACAGGCCAAGCGAGACAAGACACCGACAT